>JAADHW010000021.1 GCA_013151695.1 Gammaproteobacteria bacterium | reverse complement strand
GTGGAGGAAGATTCCGCTGTGGAAGAAGATTCTACCGAGGAAAAACAATCAACCATAAACGAAGAATCTGACGCCACTGCCCAGAGCACATAAACAACACCATAGCCTAAACCAGCTTGTCACCCTTGTACCTGCGCTTCTAACCAGGTACAAACAATGTAAATAACTTCAGAAAAGTTAAGTACGTGCGCCACGACCATCGACCGCTTTGGGTAAAAAATGTATTTGGGTACGTTGAAAGTGCCTGGGTCACCTATTATCTCCAGCCACAATTGCAGTCACTCGGCAAACATTCAATGATCATGAAGCCGTGGTATCTGAAGATTCACGGCGACAATATATCCTTTGGGGAAGCGGTCCACGTGATAACTGGGCGCGATAGAACCGTGCGACTCACCACCTGGAAGCACGAACAAGGTAGCGGACGAATCGATATTGGAAGCTATGCACTACTCTGCCCTGGCGTGCGTATCGACTCCGCGAGCCATGTCCAAATTGGTGCAAATAGTATGCTCGCTGCGGGCGTTTATGTTACCGACGCCGACTGGCATGGTCTTTACAATCGAGCAGCCCCGGTTGGCAATACTCAAAAAATTGTTATTGAAAGCAACACATGGATTGGTGACGGCAGTATCATTTGTAAAGGGGTGAGTATTGGTCAAAACTCGATCATAGGCGCTGGATCGGTAGTAACTAAGTCTGTCCCTGCTAATGTAATTGCTGCCGGAAACCCAGCTAGGGTGGTCAAAAAACTGGACCCCATGCAAGAAATAAGAACTCGCGAAGCACTCCTCGCAGATACTGACGCGATGCAGCGCCTACAGAACTTGGAAAAAGAAATCCGTCAAACTAATTCGCTATGGCAATGGATACGATCCAGCATTGCACCACGAAGCGACGACTAGCGAAGTGACAACTGGCGGCTGACATTACTGCCGAGCAAGCCGATACACCGGGGCGGCATCTTCGATGTTCGAGCGAAAAGGATTGATATCCAGCCCACCACGTCGCTGGAACCGCCCATACACCGACAACTCTTCGACCTGGCATCGTTGACATATATCTACAAATATCTGTTCGATGGTTGTTTCATGAAATGCTTGGTGATTCCTATAAGAAACCAAATATTTCAATAAGCTTTTGCGATTGATAGGAACACCACGATATTCAACGGCCACCGAAGCAAAGTCTGGTTGACCTGTCACCGGACACAAACTTCGAAACAAGTGGGTAAAAAGAGATTCGTGAACGTTGGCGTCGAGTTCATCACTAGTTAGTATATCTGCCGAACGTGAATATACGTGGGTCGCAACATCCAATTCGTCAAGACAAGTACCGGGCATTTGAGTCACCGTTTCAGCCAGTTGACTCAAGGCAAGAAGTTCTAGTAAAACCGGGGAACGAAAGGCTAAGGTTAAATCTTGATCCAAGGTTTTTAATACCTCAGCTTGAGTTTCAAATTTGGTTAAAGCAAAACTGTTGAGGTAGAGTTTGAACGACTTGCTTTCTACGATAGTTTGCGACCGACAAGATACACGCAACCGTATACCTGAAATTTGTGGTTTTCCGTGAGCATCAAGCCAGCTAAACTCGTAGCCTGTCCAAAGATCTTCACCACGAACTTCCAACTGAGGATTTAAACCTGCTGTTTCTCGGGTTGCGGCACGGGGCATGGAATGTAACAACGATGGCGTATAGGTGGTTGCATATACTGAGTCTTGACCCAATACACCCTCATCAACCTGTACAGATAGCTTTTCGATAGTAGCCACAACACGCACCAGTTTGGCGAAAATTTCGAGGTTAAACCATAGCAAACCTCCCTTATCAAGCCACATGCGAGCGATAAACGGTAGCGATTAACCTCCAAAGGGCTAGCTCCAGCAGAGTTCGTGCAGTTGACACGAGAAAGGTTTACTCTGCCGCGTTTGTTGGTACATATAATTAGTTATGTTAAACACGATACAGACCGTAACCACCGGCTTTGCCGATCTGGCCTGGGGGCCGTGGTTGCTGGTGTTGCTGCTGGGAGGCGGCCTGTATTTTCTGGTGTCATCAAAGTTCACAGCCTTTCGCTATTTGGGCCACGCCGTCGATCTAATTCGAGGCCGGTATGACAACCCAAACGACCCAGGCTACATAAATCATCGCAAGGCATTGTCTGCGGCTCTAGCCGGAACAATTGGTATGGGCAACATCGCTGGTGTGGCATTGGCCATTACTATCGGCGGACCCGGTGCAATATTTTGGATGTGGGTAACGGCCCTGGTAGGCATGGCGACAAAATTTTTTACTTGCAGTCTGGCTGTCATGTATCGAGGCAAAGACTCCGACGGCAATCTCCAGGGTGGACCTATGTACGTCATTCGCGAAGCCCTACCGAAGAAATTGCACTTTCTTGCATACGCATTTGCCGGTGTCGGCATGATTGGTTGCCTGCCTGCATTACAAAGCAACCAGCTCATTCAAATTTTGCGCGACTATATTTTCATTGAACAGGGATGGCTTAGCCCCGGCGCAGACCCATTCTTTTACAACCTTGGCGCAGGCATCATCCTTGCAGTGTTAACGGCAGCCGTCATTATTGGCGGTCTCAAGCGAATCGCAAACGTCGCCGCCACAGTAGTGCCGACCATGGCCGTACTGTATGTCGGTGCAACTCTTGTCGCACTTGCACTGAATATAGAGGCGGTGCCTGCTGCATTTATGTTGATTCTGACAGACGCATTCACCGGCGAAGCTGCAGCAGGCGGCGCGCTACTAACGATGATTTTATATGGAGTCCGTCGCGGCGCATACAGCAACGAAGCTGGAATGGGCACAGAGTCCTTGGCACATGGAGCAGCTCAAACCACCGAACCCATTCGTGAAGGTTTAGTGGCGATGCTCGGGCCGATGATCGACACCTTGTTTATTTGTACAGCAACGGCGTTGATGATTTTGGTAGCCGGTGAATGGCAAACAAGCAATTTAACCGGGGTTACGCTCACCGCAAGTGCGTTCAGCACATTGTTAGGACCGGTTGGTACAGTGGTGATATTCACCTGCATCCTATTTTTCGCCACCACAACCATCTTTACCTACTCATTTTATGGCTCTCAATGCACAAGCTTCTTATTCGGCACACAAAGCAAGCGCAAATATCAAATATTCTATGTGGCCTCAATAGTAGTCATGGCTGTTATTCCTCTCGATTCTGCCATTAGCATTATCGATGGCAGCTTTGCTTTGATGGCAATTCCAACCATGACTTCAGCCTTGTATCTTGCGCCCAAGGTCACGCAAGCAGCGCAGCAATACTGGGTTCGTTTAGCGGAATTGAGGGTTTAGCCCCATGCAGAGCTATTTTGTTCCCGATACCGCTTACGATGAACTCGGACGAGGCAAACTTCCTGAACATTGGCAAAGTCTGATCCACTTTTTCACTCAAACTGACTTGAGCGATACACCTGCTCCTGAACAACTGCGTGCTGCGATGTTGGTTCGAGATGTTGATGTTGAACGCCCATGGGTGCTAGATCCAATCCCCTTTACCCTCGCGCCCGATGAGTGGCGCGCGATAGAAAAGGGGCTGGCACAGCGCGCTGTACTTTTAAATCATATTGTTGCCGATCTATATGGTCAAAAGAGACTACTCGATGTGGGGGGGCTGCCACCCGCCTTGGTATACGGAAACCCCCGCTTTCTGCTGGGTGCAGACAAACCCCAGGTCATTAACCAAACCTTTCTTAACATTTTAGCCTTCGACCTGGGTCGCTCCCCTGACGGTCAATGGCGTGTGCTTGCAGATTGGACAGAGGCACCACAAGGTCTGGGTATCTGTCTCGAAAACCGCACACTTTCAGGCCAAGCGTTGCCTGGGTTGTTTGAGCAGTTTAAAACTCAGCGGCTGGCAAATTTTTTTACTGCCACCACACAATACCTTCATAGCCAAGCTGCGGCGGCAACTCATGAGGGTATTACCGTTATCATGAGCCCAGGACCAGACCACCCAAGTTATTTCGAACACGCCTACCTGGGACAGTATTTCGGTTTTCCTGTGGTGGAGGGAGCAGACTTAACCGTACGTGGCCATACACTGCAACTGAAAACTTTAGAAGGGCTTAAGGCAGTGGGTTGCGTTTTGCGATACGCATCATCTACCCATTGCGATCCGCTGTATCTGAGCCAGCATGGCAATGACGGTGTTGCCGGCCTGGTCAACATAGCGCGAAAAAAACACGTTCACATTGCCAATGCACTAGGTTCAGGTGTGCTCGAAAACGATGCCTTCATGAGCTTTTTACCAAGCTTGTGCGAAACATTGCTTAACGAAGAGCTACAGTTACCCAGCCTTGCCTCATGGTGGTGTGGCCAGCCCTCAGCAGCAGAATTTGTTGCAGCTAACAGCGCGCAACTTTCTGTGGGACCAGCCTTTACCAGGCCCGAGCTTTTCTCTAGTACAATTGCACAGTACCAATGGCCACAAACAATCCAACGAAGTGCCACTGAACTGGCCTACCTGGATGTCGCCCGCGAGCTCATCCAGCTTTCTCATGCACCCTATTTAGATTCACATGGCCAACTCGCAGCGGGGCCACTGGTGCTTCGACTGTTCGTCACCAAAACCAGCTCCGGGTATAGTTTAATGCCAGGTGGCATCGCCCGAGTAGCCACCCCAGACAAAGTACTTAGTAAAGACATTTGGATACCAAAAGATACCGCACTACATACACTAAATTTCACTCCACACACTGCTCGCGACAATAGGTTACGACATAGTGATAGAGATTTACCCAGCCGCACCGCAGATGATATTTTTTGGCTAGGCCGTTACCTAGAACGTTGCGAAGGCGTAGTTAGAGTTTACCGATGCTTGTTTAACCATGTGGCGGAAGGTGAGCTAGAGCAGCAACTCACTGCCCAAACCACATTGCGTCTACTGGTCAACCTAGACATGATTCCACCATCACTGGGCAAAACTCTATTGTTGGCTCAGCAAACCAACCAAGATTGGTGGTCAACATTGTTAGACTTCGACAATCGTTCTGGACTAGCGCGCTTGTTGGGGAATATCGATCGTTTAGCAAATCAAATCCGCGAACGCCTATCCGGGGATACGTGGCGTATGTTCCGCGCGCTAACAAACACCCCTTCAACCTCAGCATGGTTGTTAGGATCCATCAGCAATGGCATCAGCCTAATGGACGGTTTAATTGAGCGCTTGTCTGGTTTAAGTGGGCAAGTTCAAGAAAACATGACGCGAAGTTATGGCTGGCGCCTTCTTGAGTTAGGTCGACGATTGGAGCGGGGTCAATTTGGCCTACAACTTACCAGCGAACTCGTCTCTCAAACCTCTTCCAGCAGCCATATGTTTCTACTCCTCGATTTATGTGATTGCACCATCACTTACCGAGCCCGATATCAAAGCCAGCCCATCTTGGAGAACTTGTTACACTTACTTTTATTGGATGAAGCAAATCCACATTCATTGATATACCAAGTCTCTCGGTTACAAAATGTGATGCATGAAATGCCTTTAGATCAAGCCAACGATGGTCTCAGTGATTCCCAACGAATTCTTTTAAGTGCATACCATGAACTTACCCTTGCCGAGCCCGATAAATTAGCCACGGTTATCAGCAAGGCTGGCAATCGCACTCAACTTCGTCGGGTTATTCAAAGGTTAGACAAGACATTCGACAACTTGTCTGAGTTAGTGACCGCCACTTACTTCTCGCACACGCTTAATCCGATGCAAACGCAATGAAGTATCACGTCTTGCACAACACGCAGTACCACTACACGCTGCCAGTTATCTCATCCCAACAGCTGCTGCGGCTCAAACCCAGAAACTTACCTTCTCGCCAGAAACTACTCAGCCATCAAATTGAATTGTCTATTTCCGGCACAGAACTTCACGAACAATTAGATTTTTTCGGCAATTGTGTGCATGAAGTTCGGCTCCACGCACGCCATAGTACTCTGACTATCAATGCTAGTAGTGAAATTGATGTGTCACCTCGCGATGAGTTGCTAATAGATTTGTCACCGCCGTGGGAAAATGTCCAACAAGCACTAAGCTTCCCCAAAACTCCCGAGCATTACTCTGCTGCGCAATTTCGTTTTCCCTCACCACATGTTGATGTGGCAGCAGCAGTGTCTTTAGCCAGACAACTGGCAACACCAGGTCTACCGCTATTGCGCATGGCCTACTTAGTCAATACCTACATCTATGAGCAATTCTCATATCAGGGTGGAGTTACCAATGTACATACAGAGGTAGCAGATGTCTTGCACCAGCGTGTAGGCGTTTGTCAAGACTTCGCCCATGTCGCAATCGCCATATTTCGAGCCCTGGGGCTTGCAGCCCGCTATGTAAGCGGCTATATCCTCAGTCAATCTGCGTCGTCACGCCCACAATTGGTGGGAGCCGAAGCCACCCACGCTTGGATGTCCATATACTGCCCGGAATTTGGTTGGATAGATTTTGATCCCACCAACAATCTAATAACTTCAGACCAACACATTACCTTGGGTTGGGGTCGAGATTACGCAGACGTAGCCCCCACACGAGGCTATATACTTGGCGGTGGCCATCAAAGCTTAAGCGTAGATGTGCGTGTGCGCGAACAGGAGACATCATGAGTTACTCACCTTTGCCGCAAGACTTGGCGGCTGCCAAAGCCGCATCTCAACATACGGTAGATGCCAATAAAGCCATACTCAGCGAGCTAAAATTTACCGATCGACGAAGTTTCGAAAACGCACAGCGTGGTTTTATTGCTACTCTAGATCCGTTGACTATTACCCGAGACAACGGCAACGTCAGCTATGACCTTAGCCGCTTCAACTTTCTTGAAGGAGAAGCGCCAGACACAGTCAACCCGAGTCTGTGGCGTCAAGCACAACTGAATGCACAACATCATGGTTTGTTCGAGATAACACCTGGGCTGTACCAGGTACGCTCCTTCGACATAGCTAACATGACCCTAATAGCAGGCGATAGCGGATGGATTATAGTCGACCCCCTGACCTCTTCAGAATCATCCAGGGCAGCGCTGGATCTAGCCAATAAACATCTAGGCGCACGCGAGGTCACCGGGGTTCTAATCACCCATAGCCATGCAGATCACTTTGCTGGCATTCTCGGCGTGGTCACCGCCGCCGATGTTGATAGCGGCAAAATCCCAGTGCTAGCACCCGAGCACTTTGTAGATGAGTCGCTGAACGAAAACGTACTCGCCGGAAATGTCATGAATCGCCGAGCCACTTACATGTACGGCAACTTATTAAAGCCCTCCCCCACAGGCATCGTCACCACTGGTTTAGGCGCAGCTCTGTCTATGGGCACGACAGGTTTTGTTGTACCCACGGTCAATATATGTAACAGCGGCGAAATTCATACCATTGACGGTGTGGAGATAGAATTCCAGATGACTCCGGGTACCGAAGCACCGGCTGAGTTCGTTTTCTACCTGCCTAAATTCAAAGCCTTGTGCATGTCTGAGATCACATCTCATCACCTACACAACGTCTACACTCTACGTGGTGCTCAGGTTCGTGACGCATTGGCTTGGTCGCAACAAATAAACGAGAGCATTGAGTTGTTTGGCACACGCCTTGAGATTCAATTCGCTTGTCATCATTGGCCGATATGGGGACGAGTGGAAGCGCTAGAGTACCTTTCTAAACAACGTGATCTGTATAAGTTCATTCACGATCAGACATTGCGTTTAGCCAACAAGGGCTTCACCAAAGAAGAGATCGCAGAGCGCGTACAATTGCCAGAAGCACTTGGTGGAGAGTTCTATAATCGCGGTTACTACGGCAGCCTGCATCACAACACACGGGCCGTGTACGTTAAGTATTTAGGTTACTTCGACGGTAACCCTTCCACCTTATATGCCTTACCCCAATCTGAATCAGCTTCTGCCTATGTCGAATACATGGGTGGCGTTGACGCAATTATGGTTAGGATAAAAAAAGATTTTCTCGCCGGAAAGTATCGCTGGGTAGCAGAGGTTTTGAACCATGTAGTCATGCACAATGTTGAGCTGGTTGAACCCCGCGCCCTTCTTGCAGACACTTTAGAGCAACTTGGTTATCAAAGTGAGTCTGCACCCTGGCGAAACTTTTTTCTCTGTGGCGCACTAGAACTTCGACATGGCTTACCCGAGAGTTCCAAGTACGCGGCAAGTGAAGGTATCGCCCAGGGGATGCCGTTGAAAAACTTGTTTCAGCTTATGGCGGTACGACTAATGCCAAGCAAATGTGAAGAACTTTCGTTGCACATTAACTTACAAATAACCGACAGCTCCAGCCAATGGTTGCTGAGTATCGAAAACAGTGTGCTTAACGCCTATGAAAACAAACAATCTGCGACACCAACGGCAACCCTAAAATCTGACACGCTGTCTATAAAAAGGTTGTTTTTCGGTTTAACAAGTGCTGTCACATTAGTTCAAGAAGACAAGCTTTCGGTAGACGGCGACTTGCAGGCATTGGCGGTCCTCGGCGAATTGTTCGACGCCTTTCCGCGCCGATTCCCCATAGTTACCCCTCGAGTTGGCGACTAAGCTGCCATGAAATAACAAAGACCAACCCGCCAATAATTAGTCCACCGATCAACATCAAATTGTTATCTGGCGATGCAGGTAATACCAAATTAAGATCTGGCAAAGCAATCGCCAAGCCTGCCAGCGATAGCACAATACGTAGGTACATTTTTTCGACCAACCCAAAACCCGTCACATAACCTTGCAAGCCTCCGACAATCAACCACACCCCTACCAGCGCTTCGAACACCGCCAGCCCACTCATCCACATATCTGTGCCTAATAGAAAGCTAGTATCGAGGACAAAGATGAATGGAATAATGTAGATCACACTACCCAGGCGCATGGCTGAGAGACCTGCTTGCAGCGGATTAGCTTGAGCAATAGACGCCGCCGCGTACGCACCCAAGGCAACAGGAGGCGTGATATAGGAGAGCATCGCCCAGTACAGGATAAAAAGATGCGCACTAAGTGGCGATAGATTTTGACCCACCAATGCAGGAGCGAGCACTATGGCCAGAAAAATATACGCTGCTGTCACCGTCATGCCAATACCCAGGATAAAACTAGTCATAGCCCCCATCAACAATAAAAGACCCAGCGAGTCTCCGGCTAAACTGAGTAAGTCGTTAACCAAGGTACCACTAAGCCCGGTCACAGATAGTGCGCCAACAATCAGGCCTACGCCTGACAATATTACCAATAGCTCTAGTAGTAGCTTTCCAATATTAAACAGCAAATCGTATAAGCCTGGCCAGTTAAGGCGATATTTAGGCGAAAATTGATTAAGCACTAACAGCGCAGCTGTGGCGTAGTACGGAGCCAGTGCTTCACGCTGAAGAAATATCAATAAAAATATAAGCAGTGCAAATGCACCCAAGTAAAACCAGCCGGTAGCAATTGTTTCTCGCAAGCTGGGTATCTCGTCATCGTCTAAGCCTTCGAGCTGCTCTCGACCTGCATAAGCGTCAATCTGTAAATAAAGGCTTACAAAGTAGAGTAATGCGGGCAATGAAGCAGCAAGAGCAACTTCCACGTAGGGTATTTCTAACAAAGTTGCCATTATGAAGGCTGTAGATCCCATAATGGGCGGCAGCAGTACACCGCCGGTTGAGGCGCAAGCTTCAATGCCGGCTGCCACACGCGGCTTCATACCCGCCTTCATCATCGCAGGAATAGTAAGCTGACCGGTGGTGAGTACGTTTGTGACAACACTGCCACTCATCGAGCCCATCAAACCGCTGGACACAATGGCAACCTTAGCGGGTCCACCACGTTGCTTACCCAGCAATGCAAAGGCCAAATTAAGAAAGAATGCACCTCCACCCGTGTGTTGTAACACCACACCGAAGACCACAAAGCCAATGACCAAATTAGCAAAGGCCTGGAAAGGTAGACCAAAGATACTCTCGATACTTAACGCATGGTAGGCAGCGGTTTCTTGCAGACTCGCCGGTAATCCATTAAGTGGCCCGGGCATATACTCGGTAATTAATGGCAGGATCGAAAACAACCCTGCTATGACACACAGCGTCAATCCAGCTGTTCTACGCAAAGCCTCTAGTATTGCAAGCCAAAGCACCAGTGCTGCTGCAACCGCAAGATCCGGTGCACCAAATTCCCACGCCTCATCCAACGCTTGTTCAGCAGTAACAAAGAAACCAATGAGCACTACCAACACAGTTATCGCAAGCGGCCAATCTATCCATTTCTTGGTCGGATATAACAAGAAAGCCGGCGGCCCCAACAAAGCGAATAACGCAAAATAGTACTGTGACTCAATTCTCACCAAACCCGACAGCCATTGCTCGCCGGCAAAAAGACGCACGGTGTCCATCGCAAGGATTAAAGCAAGCACAGCCAGGATCGCGACCATCGCCTTAGAAAATGAAGTTGCCTGCATAATAGTCAGGGAAGAGAATGAAGGTGCATAACCTTTCTAATCCTGCACCATCTCTTCCCAGATGGGATCGAAGTCTTGGGCTTTTAATGCGCTTGCTCGAATTAGATACCATGCCGCTTTTGCTGCTTGTTTACCTAAGCCTGCCTGAGATTGCACAGCAACATGTGTCTGCCATGCCTCTGCTAACACCACCTGTCGCTGAATGAGACGTTGATTGTGTTCATCAATCTGCTCATTCCACACACCGATAGAGCGAAAATATCGTACCGCGCCTTCGTGATACGGCACAGACCATTGAAACAATTGTCGATCCATAGCCCACCCGATAGCCCCTGGGTCTGCATTTTTGTACTCATCGTAGTGCAGATGAATTACCTTAACAAGATCATGAACCAAGGCCTCTTTCTGATCAGACAAGGTAATCAACAATGGGTACGGATAGGTGGCACCTTCATGTGGGTGTTGCTTGGATATGCCCGCCCCGCGGGTTGCCATGTGAGGAATTAAGAACGGTACTATTTTAGACATACGTTGCCAGCACGCTTTATCGTCGTGGGGTACCGGCGGCCAGTATATTCCCCGCGGAGAAGCTTCCAGCTTGCGGGTAGGACCGGAAACAGTATTGGCAATGGCAGCGTCCACTTGGTCATTCACCAAACCTGTCCACATGCTGTTGTAACCAGGGAAGTCGACTCGTTCGACGTCATCCCAAGTTAGACCACCACAAGCTAGAAAGGCTTGAGTAGGAATATTTAAAGCAGGCGCGCCGCGAACATAAGGGACCCTTTTACCACGTAAATCTGCATAGCTTTTTATGCCTAAATCTGCAGCCACCGCTAGAGCCTGGTTACTGTCACCGTAGGACATCATAACCATACGTAATGGCAACGGTCCCCACTTGGCATCTGCAAATTGAAATACCCCTTCCTGGGCAAAATAAGTGGCGATGCCGTTGGCAGAAAACTGTACGCGTTTTTTTACTAAGGGTAATAGACGCGACACATCATTTTTGGCCGGCACAACACGCAAGTTCACCCCATAGTGATCTTTCAGAACTTTGCCAATGGCAACCGCTTGGTTATACCCCGTGGAACCTAGGTTATAGGCACTCCATGCTATGGTCCGGCCGAGGTTATGTGCTTGTCCGTCATCTTGGGCGAGGGCTTGATTGCCCAGACTCATGGTTAACGCAAACAGTAACTTGTAAATCAACCTTCGCAAATCGTTACCCCTCTACTATGCTGCCGCAATGTAGGGCTTCATTGCTCGCGGGTCAAATGACACAACACATCCAAAGATAAGACATAATGAAAATTCATCACACCTCGGCTATTTCCATATGATGCGCAAGCAGTGTCACCCAAACTAAGTTGGTACCTGGGTGGTACCGCGCTGCTGATAGTGCCGGCCGGAATTCAGATTGTATTGTTTCCCTGGCTGGTAGCCGTTTACCTACAAGAATCGCCCATACGGGTAGGTTTGGCTCAATCTGCTGCACAACTGCCGATGTTACTGCTCATACTATGGGGTGGTTGGCTCGGTGATCGCTTTGATCAGCGACGGTTACTTATTGGCTTGAGTGCCGGTATGTCTATTGTGCCACTAGTTGTTGCGGTTATATTTACCACCGGTCACTTTAACTACACTGTGCTTTTTTGCTGGGCGTTAGTGGGCGGAACATTTGCTG
>JAADHW010000042.1 GCA_013151695.1 Gammaproteobacteria bacterium | reverse complement strand
ACTCTCAGAGTGGTAATGAACTCTCCTTCAGTCTTGGTGGTCCAGCGCGCGGGGATAATTTCGTGGGAGGCGCGCTTGCGTCGTTCGTTGATATTTGGACACGTTTCAATATGCACAACAAAACCTTTGCCCGGGGTCATATGGCCTACGATTTGATCTCCCGGCACTGGTCCACAACAACGTCCGTAGTTGATGATCAGACCTTCACCCCCGCGGATCGCCACCGGGCCTCCGCCCTCCACCGCGACAGACTCATAGTCTGGGTTGTCTGCTGCGAGTAATTTTTGGGCGGCAACATAGGCCATCAAGTTGCCATTGCCGATGTCAGCCAACAGCTCATCTAATTTGCGAACCCCCAGTTCGGTAAATACGCGGCGCAAGCGTCTGAAGTCTAAGTCGTTGATGCTGATGTTCGCGTTGCCCAGTGCGCGATTGAGTAATTTACGACCGAAGGCGATCGCCTCGCTGCCCTGTTGGTGTTTCAATGCTAACCGAATGGCAGAGCGGGCTCTTGAAGTGACTGTAAAGGTCAACCAATCTGGGTTGGGTCGCGCGTCATCTGAAGTAATTATTTCGACACTTTGGCCACTTTGCAGCTGTTGAGACAGCGGGGCTAAGTTGCGATCTACCCGACAAGCCACGCAACGGTTACCTATGTCAGTATGTACCATATAGGCAAAATCTACTGGGCAAGCACCCTTAGGCAACTCCATAATTTCGCCATCTGGAGTGAAAACGTAGACCTCATCAGGGAACAGATCTAGCTTCAGACTTTCAATAAACTCAAGCGGGTTTCCGGCTTGTCGTTGTAGTTCAAGGAGGTCTTGAACCCACTGGCGTGCACGCCGATGACCAGCATCCAACTCATCATCACCCGACTTGTATAGCCAATGACCGGCAATGCCATTTTCGGCAACCGCCTCCATTTGCCGCGTACGTATTTGTACTTCGATAGGCACCCCGTGCATGCCAAAAAGCGAAGTGTGTAATGACTGGTATCCATTGGCTTTAGGAATGGCGATGTAATCTTTGAAGCGGCCAGCAACAGGCTTGAAGAGGTTATGCACGACCCCCAGTGTGCGATAGCAGGCATCTGCCTGATCAACCACGATGCGAAACCCAAATACATCCATGATCTCAGCAAAGGACTTCTGTTGTGCTTTCATTTTGCGGTAGATCGAAAAAGGGTTTTTTTCTCGGCGCAGGACAGAGGCGCTGATGCCCTCTCGGTTAAGGGCCGCAGTAATGGTGGCAGAGATTTCTTCCATCAACTCTTTACGGTTGCCGCGAGCTGATTTCACAGCTCTAGCAATGCGGTCAGCGCGCAGTGGATAGAGGGCTTTGAAACCAAGCTCTTCGAGCTCGATTTTCATGGTATGAATACCTAAGCGGTTGGCTATAGGGGCATAAAAATCTAACGTTTCCCGCGCGGTTCGCTTACGCTGTTGGTCCGACATCACCCCAATCGTACGCATGTTGTGGAGACGATCGGCCATTTTCACCATGATCACACGAATATCTTTGGCCATTGCCAAAGCCATCTTCTGAAAATTCTCCGCTTGGGCTTCTGCGCGACTGGCAAAAATGTTGCCAAGCTTTGAAACGCCATCAACGATTTCAGCGACAGGTTTACCAAAGCGCTCGCCAAGGGTGGTTTTATTCACGTCACTGTCTTCGATGACGTCATGTAATAAGGCCGCCATCAAAGTTTGATGGTCCATGCGCATCTCGGCAAGAATGTGTGCCACAGCTGTTGGGTGAGTGATGTAAGGATGGCCCGTGCGCCGCGTCTGTCCCTCATGGGCTGCAGCCGCGTATTCATGAGCGCGTACGACCTGTTTTATTTGGTCTTCGGTGAGGTATTTGAGTCGCCGCTTGAGCGAGCTAATTGTTGCCGGTGCAGCGATATTTGGTCGTCTAGCATATTCTGCTAGCTGACCAACAAAGTACGATTGTGATGTGGGGTTTAGCCTAGGGCTGGTCATCTCCTAACCTGTCTTCACGGCGCCCAACGTTGAAGTTGAAGCTAATTTCAATGTCTTCATCCTCTGTAGACACTTCCTGGCTGTCAAGCATTTCGTGAGAGATTAGGCCTGCAGCGATCTCGCGGAGTGCGATAACCGTAGGTTTGTCATTTTCTTCAGGTACTAGAGGATCATTTCCGTAGGCACGCAAGCCTCGGGCTCTTCGTGTGGCCAACATAACCAAGTCGAAACGATTGTCGACGTGGTCTAAACAGTCTTCTACAGTAATTCGTGCCATGGTTACCTCGGCTAGTGTCCGGGTTGCAAAGAGCCGCGCAGTGTACAGATACCTTAAGTACCTGACAAGATGGCTTTGATTTGGTCATTGTTAGCGATTTGCACGCTAGTGCGCAATCTAGCTGCCTTGAAGATAGCTAAGATATCTGCCAATGCTTGGTTGAAATCATCATTGACCACTAGATACTGATAAGTATGCGCATGAGACATTTCTAGCTGTGCCTCAGCCAGGCGTGTCTCGATGCTGTCGAGGCTGTCTTGACCTCTATGGGTGAGGCGCTCACGCAGCGCTTTGATGCTTGGTGGCAGGATAAAGATGCTGAGGGCGTCTGGTATCAATTGGTTAACTTGGGCTGCACCTTGCCAGTCTATTTCTAAAATCACGTCTTGGCCGTTTTCGCGCAGAGTACGCACTGCACTTTTCGCGGTGCCATACTGATTGCCGAATACGGTCGCGTATTCGAGAAAATCACCCTTCGCAGCCATCTTGGCAAACAGCGCCTTATCGACAAAAAAATAGTTCACCCCGTCGCTTTCATTGCTGCGCTGTTGGCGTGTGGTATGGGAGGTTGAGACCACTAAGCGGGGGTCTGCAGCCAACGCGGCGTCAACCAAACTGGTCTTGCCGGTTCCCGATGGCGCGGAGAGGAGTACGAGTAAACCTTTTCTCATGCGACATTCATTCTATGTTTTGTACCTGTTCGCGAATTTGTTCAATCAAGACCTTCAAGTCTACTGCATGGCGAGATGTTTCTGCGTCCACAGACTTGGCCCCTAGAGTATTGGCCTCTCTATTTAATTCCTGGGTCAGGAAGTCTAGGCGACGCCCGTGAGGTCCGGCACCGTTAGTATGGTTACGGGCTTCCTCAACGTGTATAGACAAGCGATCTATTTCTTCAGCGACATCGAATTTTTGCGCCAGCAGGGCAACTTCAGTTTCCAGTCGCGCAGGATCGATGGTCATTTCAAGATCTGCCAATCGTTGTTGCAGCTTGGCTTTTTGTTTGCTGGCGATTTGTGCGGTTAAGGGTTTCAGCTTTATTACCAGTTCATCAATGTGGTCGAGGCGCTCACCTATTGTTTGGTGCAGCCGCCTCCCTTCGCGGCCACGAGATTCAAGCAAGTCGGTTAGGGCCCGTTCAAATAGGTCCTGTACCGTTTGCAATAGCTGTTCATCGTCCGTGGGAGTGTCGTCTAATACACCGGGCCAGCGCAATAATTCCAATGGGCTTACACCGCCAATTTCAGGCGCATCTCGACGCACTTGTTCGATGGCGGCCATGAGATCCAATAGTATTTTGCGATTGATGGTGATGCCATCTGCGGTAGCTACGGGGCTAATTTTTAACGTACAGTCCAATTTTCCACGCTGCAGAACTTTGCGGGCACACTCACGTAATGGGTGTTCGAGGCTACGTAGTGCGTCGGGCATGCGAAACTGGGTTTCCATATAACGGTGGTTAACTGATTTCAATTCCCATACTAAGTGAGAGTTCTGAGCGTCTATTGCAGCCCGTGCAAACGCTGTCATGCTATACATCATCGCGACCGTGCCCCCTATAATTATTACATCTGTTATGAAGCTGTGCGATTCTAACGCGTCTACCTATAATGTGGCTAAAACAAGGAGATTTTATGCGTCCTAGTGGCAGAGCTAATGATGAAATGAGGGCGGTACGCTTTACCCGAGGCTTTACCAAACATGCGGCCGGATCGGTATTGGTAGAATTTGGTGATACCAAAGTCTTGTGCACCGCTTCGGTTGAAGAGTCTGTGCCTCGTTTCATGCGTGGGCAAGGTCGCGGCTGGATCACTGCAGAATATGGCATGTTGCCCGGCAGCACTCATAGCCGCAATGACCGCGAGGCAGCGCGTGGTAAGCAAGGTGGTCGCACGGTCGAAATTCAACGCCTCATTGGTCGCTCTCTACGCGCCATGGTAGATATGAAAGCGTTGGGAGAACGCACTATTCGTCTTGATTGTGATGTTTTGCAGGCTGACGGTGGGACGCGTACCGCCTCAATAACCGGTGCGGCTGTGGCCCTCGCCGACGCCATTAGCAGCTTGCCTGTTCAGGGTGCGTTCAAGGAGTTTGTGGCATCTATATCTGTAGGGATCTATAAAGGTACGCCGGTACTTGATTTAGATTATGCAGAAGACTCAAATGCGGAAACAGATATGAATGTGGTATGCCTGGGCTCAGGTGGTTTTATAGAAATTCAAGGCACAGCGGAAGGCGCACCATTCAGTTCGGCTGAGTTGGAAAAACTAATTGCATTGGCGCAAATCGGCACTTCGCAGTTGTTTGCCTTGCAGCAAGCAGCTTTGAGTGACGGGCAATAACTTGTCTGTAAAAATTGACCAAACCCGGTTTATCGAGTTCTTGCTGCAGCAGGATGTGCTGCAATTTGGAGAGTTCGTATTGAACTCAGGGCGCATCAGCCCGTACTTTTTTAACCTAGGTGAGCTGAACATGGGGCATGCCTTTACGCAATTGGGCCAAGCTTATGCTGCTACTATAATTAATTCCGGGCTGGAATTTGATGTGTTGTTCGGACCCGCCTACAAGGGTATTCCTATAGCGGTCGCGACGGCAATGGCATTGGCTGAGGCTGGCCGACATGTTGGCGTGGCCTACAATCGCAAAGAGGCAAAAGACCATGGCGAAGGCGGGCAGCTTGTCGGCGCGCAAGTCGAAGGGCGCGTGTTATTGATTGATGATGTGCTCACTTCAGGTAAAGCCATACGTGAAGCCTCCGCCTTAATCAAACAAACCTCTGCCAACATAGTTGGAGCGGTGATTGCCCTTGACCGACAAGAGGTGAGAGACCGACAAGAGGTGAGAGACCGAGAAACGACCGACACCATCAAGAATACAGCTGTGTCAGAATTGTCCAATGAATTGGCTGCGCCTGTGATCAGCATCGCAAACTTAACAAATTTAATTGAATATCTTGATGGGTTCGGTGGTGGATATGAAGGAACATTGACGAAAATGCGCAGCTATCAAACCGAATATTGTGTGGTTTAGAGAGGGAATTTATGAAAATTCGGTATAGTTATCGTAAATTAATAGTCAATAGTATCGTATTGATGCTCATGGCCAGTGCCAGCAGTGCTCAGGCAGCGCGTTTTTTTCGCTACATCGATGAAAATCAGCAGTTGGTACTTTCCCACACCATCCCTAACGACAAAGTTAAGCTTGGGTATGAGATTGTCGATGAAAATGGCAGCCTCATCCAAAAGGTAGAGCCGCAACTTAGTGAACGTGACTATCAGGCGAAGCTCGCCCGAGAAGCTGCAGACAAAGAGTGTAAGCGTACTTTAGATCGCGTTCGAAACCTCTATCAGTTTTCGAGCGATATAGATGATCGCGAAGCTAAAGCAGTTGAATCTATCGAAACCCGAATTACTAATGCGAATGCAAACCTGAGTAACGTTCTCAAGCAGAAAGCCGAGTTAGAGTCTCAGGCTGCGCGAATGGATATATCCGGAAGGGAAATTTCGAGAACACTACTGGATAATATTCAGCGCGCACAATCTCAAGAGAACAACTTAAGAGAAGAAATTCGGCTTCGTGAGGACGAAAAAGGTGGCCTGCATGCGCAGTACGATTTTGAACGCGCAGTGTTCGGTCTGGAAAACTGTAGCCAAGGCTTGCCGAATACTGAGTACTAAGACGGCTGGGAACTAAATATTGCTTGGTCTAGTACAGACCACTGAATCTCCCAGTCTTTAGTCGGCAACTCACTAAAATTCGAGCGAACGAATTGCAGCATCCTACCCTCTGCGTAGGCCAGAATAAGGTTTGCGGTTGCATTTATTTGTATGCTGGGAAGCTGTGTTTGTTGTGCACTGTGCTCGCGCAGTATTTGGCGTAACTGGGTTTCTAGCCGGTTTAGCATTTGCTGCATGCGCGTGCGTAAGCGCTCGGTTTCACCTTGTAGCGCATCACCGGCGAACAAGCGAGCAAAGCCAGGATTGCGCTCTACGAAGCTCAACATTAAGTAGACGATGTTACGACAGCGGGCTGGTGCATCAGGTTGTTCCTTCAAAATCATATTGATTCTTGAAAACAAAGTTTCTTCAGCAAAGGTGATAAGCCCTTCGATCATTTTCGCTTTGCTGGGAAAATGGCGATATAGGGCGGCTTCAGACACGCCGACTTGGGCGGCTAAACCTGCTGTGGTGATTCGACCGCCGGGATGCTGATGTAACATCAGGGCGAAGGCTTCCAGTATCTGCTGACGTCGGTTTGGTTTAGCCATCGGCAATGATCTGTGTGCCAATGCCACTGGCGGTAAACACTTCAAGCAGTAAGGCATGTGGCAGCCGGCCATCGATGATTTGGACGCTGTTGACGCCCGCCGATACAGCATCGAGTGCACATTGAACTTTGGGTAACATACCTTCGTTAATAACTTCTTCGCGCACCAGACGTTCAACACCTTGTTTTGATATTGAACTGATAGTTGCTTTGTGCTGATCTAGAATGCCCGGCGTATTGGTCAGCAGAATTAGCTTTTCTGCCTGCAGGCGCTCGGCGATTTTTCCAGCCACAATATCCGCATTGATATTGTACGATTCTCCCTGGCTGCCGACGCCAATAGGTGCAATCACAGGAATGAATGCAGAGTCGATCAATGTCGTGAGAATTTCAGTATTTATGTTAGTGATTTCACCGACATGTCCAATGTCGATAATTTCCGGTGCGTTAAGAGCTGGCTCCATGGCCAGCTTGCGGGCGCGAATTAATTCGCCATCCTTGCCGGTAATGCCCACTGCGCGCCCACCGTTGGTGTTGAGGAGAGAAACAATTTCTTGGTTCACTAGCCCGCCTAAAACCATTTGTACAACGTCCATAGTGGCTGAGTCAGTGACTCGCATGCCATTCACAAACTTTGATTCGATGTTTAGTTTTTCGAGTAAGGCGCCAATTTGTGTTCCACCACCGTGCACGATGACAGGATTCAACCCAACCAATTTCATCAGCACGACATCGCGTGCGAAGGATTGTTTCAACGCTTCTTCGGTCATGGCGCTGCCGCCATATTTGACCACGACGGTTTTACCGTGAAACTCCCTTATGTAAGGTAGAGCTTCGGTTAAAACGCGTGCCGTTGTTGTTGCTTCTCGATCTTTCATGAATCTACCTAAACTCAGAGCTAGCGGAATTTGAGGTTCGGGTCGACTTTATCTAGCTGTTGCTGAAAATGGTCTTGAATGTGATCCAGTGCGGCCGGACCGTCTGCTTCAAACCGTAATGTAAGCACAGGACTGGTATTGGAAGGGCGTATCAGCCCCCAACTATCTGCGTAGTCAACGCGGATGCCATCTATCGTAGTGAGGGTGCCATCGCCGAACTCTGCTTCAATTTTCAAGCGCTCCATGATCTCGAATTTTTCAGACTCGGTGGTGGTGATCTTTATTTCTGGTGTGGTAAATGTAACCGGGAACTGCTTGAAAATTTCTTCTACGCTAGCAGATTCTGAGCCAATAATTTCCAACAGGCGAGCTGCAGAATACAACGCATCGTCAAATCCGTACCAGCGCTCTGCAAAACAAATATGTCCACTGAATTCGCCGCCCAGAAGAGCGCCGGTTTCCTTAATCTTGGCCTTGATGTGTGAGTGCCCGGTCTTCCACATGATCGGTCGGCCACCTAGCTCGCTGATGATATTGTTTAAATGGCGACTGCATTTAACGTCATAGATAATGTCTGCGCCGGGATTGCGGCCAAGAATGTCTTGAGCAAATAACATGATCAATTTGTCTGGCCAAATGATTTCACCGGTATTTGTGACGACACCTAGACGATCGCCGTCTCCATCGAAGGCGAGTCCGAGGTCTGCCTTTTCGTCCTTCACCACTGTGATGAGATCTTCCAAGTTCTTGGGATCGGCAGGGTCGGGGTGATGGTTAGGAAAGTCACCGTCTACATCACAGTACAGTGGAATAACTTCGCAGCCTAACTCAGTAAGTAGCCGGGGTGCTATCTTGCCAGCGACACCATTGCCACAATCGACGACAACTTTTAGCGGTTGAGCAACAGCGACGTCCTGCAAAATTTTGGCGACGTAGTTGTCGTCGAGGTCGATCTCTTCGATCTCTCCTTCGCCATCAACAATGTTGTTGTCCACGATGCGTTGATAAATGGCCTGAATACGTTCCTCAGCTAGAGTGGCACCACCTATCATCATTTTTAAACCGTTGTACTCTGGCGGATTGTGGCTGCCAGTAATCATGATGCCGGTTCCGGTATCTAGAGCGTAAGTTGCGTAGTACAACAGTGGCGTGGGTACCAGCCCTATGGTGATGACGTCGGCACCACTTTCAGTAAGCCCTTTGGCTAAACTTTTGCTTAATGGCACACTCGAGTGGCGTCCATCCCAGCCGATCGCAATGCGTTTGTTTCCTTCGGCGATTGCCTGGGAGGCAAAAGCTCGACCTATCCAATACACCACATCTTCGGTCAGGTTGCTGGTAGTAATCCCGCGTATATCGTATGCGCGGAATATGCCCGCATCTAGTTTCAATCCCATATCAATCGGTCCTACGTCTTCACTTACTTCAATGCCAAAATTGTCGTGCGCACCACTTGATGGGGCGACGTCCAGAAACTCATCACTGTTGAGGTTGGGTTTCTTTTTTTGTTTTTTTGTTTCGGCATCAAGATCTTGCAACAAGTCATCTTCGCTGTCATTACCGTCGTTGGAATTCTCGGGCGGGGTTTCTGCGCTTGGTGTTTCTGATTGCCTATTCTTACCGTAGGCAGATAATGCAATGGCGACTTGTTGTATCGGGCCTAATCTATAGGGTTCCAGAACAGGCGAGCGTCCACGCATTAATCGGCTAGCGTAGTCGGTCAGTTGTTCTGCGTCGCGATGAAGTTTTTGTGCGTAACGAGCAAAGCTCAGATAAATCGCCCCAGCAACCACTAGCATAGAAACCAATAATGGCACTAACAGCTTTGAGCTCAATTCTCTATCCTCAAGCATCGCGCTTGAAGGGGTGAACTCCAGTGTCCAGTCAGGTGTTACTAACTGGGTTTGTACAGTTTTTCCTGTGGTATCGCTAGTCCCCCACTGCATGACTGCCGTGGTTGGTGCACCCTCGAAGCGTTGCATAACCTGTAGGTTGCCAACCTTTGTGTCGTAGTGCGCTAGGGGTTGTTGGAAAAATGTCGTGTCGAAGATCACTAACAACACACCGGCAACAGACCCTTCAGGTGTGATTGGCTGGGCTGCATATATGTAGCGTCGTTGGTTTAGGCTGACTAGTGGTCCTACAAATTCTTGGGTTTCGGCGCGTCGAATTAAATCTAGCGCGGCAAAGGAAATGGGTACCTCGGCGTTTAAGTCGACAACTCCTTTGCCTTTTTCGATGAGCTCAACTCGCGCAATGTGTGGATGAATTGAGCGCAGGGTGCTAGCCATTTGTTGTTGCTGAGAAAGGTCCTGGGATACGAGCGCTGAAATTGTCCCAGGGGCGTTCGCCATGGTGCCTACTTGGCTTTTTAACTCTGCAATACGACTGTCGAATAGTTGTGTGTACTGCTCTAACAACTGTTGGCGACGATCTTCAACATCACCCTGACGTGGTTGCTCGACAACCTGCCACCAAATCAGTGCGAATGCGACCAACAAGCCAACCAATGAGATAGCAAAACAAAACCCGACATGCGAGAGGATGTCGTCCCCGCCGCTAGAACGTTGCTTACTTTTAGATTTGCGGTTGGTCATTTTCGCCACGTCAGGGGTTCCCTAGTTAAAAAGTCTATGTCGTGCAGTACGGGACATGCCTCGCGCCCAAGTTGCTTATTCTGACATACTCTCGGGGTTTGTATTTGCTAACTGTGATGCAAAAATGAGCACCAATTGGCTAATCAAAGTATCAGCGAGTTGTCGCTTCGTTTGTTTGGGCAGGGTAATTTCACCGTGCTCGAATATGAGGGTGGCGGCGTTATGAGGGCTGTTAAAACCTATACTTGGGTCTGCAACATCGTTGAGAACGATGGCGTCAAGTTGCTTACGAATTCGTTTGGTGCGGGCATGTTCAAGGGTGTTGTTAGTCTCCGCGGCAAAACCGATTACCAGCGGTTTTGGTCGGTGTTGGGCAACACCAGCAATAATGTCCGGGTTCTCGACAAATTCGAGGCTCAGTGAGCCCGACTCACCGCCACTGCGTTTGATTTTCTTTCCTGCTGCTAGTTTTGGACGATAGTCGGCTACCGCTGCAACACCGATAAAAATATCGATTCCGTGAAGATGTTCTTGCACAGCACTTTGCATCTCCAAAGCAGTCACCACGTCAAGGCGTTGGATGCCTGCAGAACTAGCAGCAACACGTGGACCGGCGATGAGGATAACCTCGGCGCCAGCAGCTTTAGCTGCTTCGGCAATACTCAAACCCTGTAATCCGGAGCTATGGTTCGAAATGTATCGTACTGGATCGATGGGCTCTAGCGTTGGCCCTGCTGTGACCATCACACGGTAACCGCTAAGTACAGAAGTGACCTGTAAGCTGGCTAAAAAGGCAACCAACTCATCAGGCTGCGACATTCGACCAGGACCGTCGTCACCGCAGGCTTGTTCGCCTGAATCGGGTCCAACGATGTGATAGCCCAAGGCTTGTACTGCTTTGAGGTTTGCCTGCGTTGCTGGGTGTTGATACATGTGTTGGTTCATAGCCGGCGCGACTACGACGGGTGCTTGAGTAGCCAAACAGGTTGTACTGAGTAGATCGTCTGCCATGCCGTGAGCCAGTTTTGCCAACGTGTTGGCAGTTGCTGGCGCAACTAGAACAATGTCAGCCCAGCGTGCCAGCTCAATGTGCCCCATGGCTGCTTCAGCAGCTTCATCCCACATGTCTTGGCGTACCGGGCTGCCTGCCACAGCCTGGAGAGTGGTCGGCGTGACGAAGTGATGAGCATTAGCCGAAAGCACCACCTGCACCTGTGCACCGACGGCGCGCAATGTTCGCACAATCAAAGGCGCCTTATAGGCTGCAATACCGGCGCTTACTGCGAGCAGTATGTGTTTCCCACTTAAACCGGATGGCTCAGATGTTGTTTTCATATGTTCAGGTTTTGAGATCATAACATTGCCAAGGTTACCCTGAAATGGCGCTCGCGACACCACCACCGATCCCGCCGCCATTGGGAAAATTGAGTATTCCCCAATGGCATATGAATGATCGCCCACGTGAGAGACTATTGGCTCAGGGCTCTCATTGCCTTAGCCTAGCTGAGCTATTGGCTTGTTGTCTGGGATCAGGTGTGCAAGGTGAAGATGCGGTTAGTTTGGCTGCTCGGCTTTTGGCCCAATTTGGTGGGCTTGAAGGTGTGCTGGCAGCGCCGACCGCCAAATTGATGGCCTGTCGCGGTGTGGGGCACGCTAAGGTGTCGGTGATCAAAGCCATTCGAGAGTTGGCGCTGCGACATGACGAAAACGCCCTGCTCAATGAAGCTGTCGCATACTCAAGTACCCGTGAGGTCTGTCGTTACGTGCAAAGACGCATTGGTCATGAAGAACGCGAAGTATTTGCTTGCTTATTCCTAAATGCTCGACATCAATTGTTGGCTTGGGAAATTCTGTTTTGGGGCTCAATTGACCGGGCTCATGTACATGCCAGAGAAGTCTTGAAGCGAGGTTTGCAACTTAACGCCGCTGCAGTGGTGTTCTGCCATAATCATCCATCGGGGGTGGCAGAGCCAAGCCAGGCTGATTTGTCGTTAACGTCACAGTTGATGGATTTGCTGGCTAAGGTCGATATTAAGGTCCTTGATCACATCATCGTCAGCGCTGGAAGTACTGTCTCTATGGCCGCAAGAGGCCTGATGCCTGGGTAGTCGAGCACAAGGCGCTTGCTGGCAGGCCAGTGCTCTGGTATAAACGCGCCTCATTTTCTCTTGGATTCTTAGAACATGTCCCAGGTTTGCCAAGTTACCGGTAAGCGCCCAATGGCTGGGAATAACGTCAGTCATGCGCAAAACAAAACGCGTCGTCGCTTCTTGCCTAATCTGCACTACCATAGATTCTGGGTTGCATCAGAAAAGCGCTATGTAAAATTGCGAGTTTCTTCGAAGGGTATGCGCATTATCGATAAGAAAGGTATCGATACAGTACTGCAAGATATTCGAGCGGCTGGCCAGAAAGTTTAGGTCCTTTTCAACACGCACACTGCACCGGTATCGGTACCCATAGGAGGCATTTGTTATGCGAGAAAAAGTTAAGTTAGTATCCAGTGCAGGCACCGGTCACTACTACACCACGGATAAGAACAAACGTAATACACCAGACAAGCTGGAAATGAAGAAATTTGACCCAGTGGTTCGTAAGCATGTGCTCTATACGGAAGCAAAAATAAAATAGCCCCGTCCCTGTCGTTCGCCTATGCCTGAACTACCCGAAGTAGAGACCACGTGCAGAGGCATCGAACCTTATGTCGTAGGCCAATCCATTACAGATTGGACCGTACGTAATCCTCGTCTGCGCTGGCCTGTCGAAATCCCTGCGCAACTACAAAACCAGACCGTTACAGCCGTTCAACGCCGCGGCAAGTACATTCTTATATGCACAGCTGTGGGTACTTTGCTGATACATCTAGGTATGTCTGGTAGCCTTAGAATCCTAGAGCGCGGTGCGCAAGCGGAGAAACATGATCATGTGGACATCCACTTTAGTAACCATAAGCTCCTACGTCTGAACGATCCTCGGCGCTTCGGCTGCGTTTTGTTCCAGCCAGGACCCAACCCAATAAAGCACACTCTGCTGAAGAATTTAGGCATAGAACCTTTGTCTAATGAGTTCAGTGGAGAACATTTATTTACTCAATCACGCAATCGCAGAGTTGCAGTTAAGAATTTTATCATGGACAGCAAGGTGGTGGTTGGGGTGGGCAATATCTACGCTGCTGAGGCTTTGTTTTCTGCAGGCCTACGACCGCGGGTTGCGGCGGGCAGGATTCCGCGGCGCGCATACGATCGACTCGCCCAGTCTATTGTGGAAATTTTGCTTCGGGCCATACGAGCAGGTGGTACAACCCTTCGAGATTTTGTCGGGTCAGATGGTAATCCTGGCTACTTTGCGCAAACTCTGAACGTCTACGGGCGGCAGGGCCAGGCCTGTAGAACTTGCAACACGACATTAAAGCTGCAAATTGTGGCGCAGCGCAGTTCCGTTTATTGCCCAAAGTGCCAAACCTCACAAGGATTCTCATGAACTTAGTGGTAAAGTAGCGCCGCTTAGCACGGAGAAGCTTCATGTTATTGAAAAGAAAATTGCTCGCTAGTGTAGCTGTATGCTGCATGTTGTTGGGTTCGGTACCGGTATTTGCAGCAGACGCAGATGCAACACCTGGCGCCGGAGCGATGGTGGCAGATGCCCTGGTTGCGCGTCCTCTCGGGTTGGTAGTGACTACACTAGGTGCAGTGGCTTTTGTTGTAAGCTTGCCCTTTAGTGCGCTGGGCGGAAACGTTAAAGAAGCCGCTGATACGCTTGTAATCGGCCCCGGCAAGGAAACCTTTGTACGTTGCCTAGGATGTCGTAACTCGCAGTAGCACTGAGGGCTTTTAGCCAGGTGTTTTTAACGCCTCGGCTACCATTGGATGTACGAACTGTGAAACATTTCCGCCGAGGGAAGCAATTTCCCTCACCAGGGTGGAAGAAATGAAGGAACATTCCTTCGATGTAGGCAGAAACACATATTCTATTTCAGGGTCTAGAGACTGATTCATTTCGGCCATTTGAAACTCGTAGTCGAAGTCTGTCATGGTGCGTAAGCCGCGCAAAATAAAACGAGCGTTTTTGGATCTTACGTAGTTCACCAATAGCGTATTGAAGCCTTCCACAGAAACTCTATCACCGAATTCACTGAGCACTTCCTTACACAATTCAATGCGATCTGCTAAATCGACAGCGGGGTCTTTTTGGGCCGAGGTACCGATGGCTAATATGACGTGGTCGAATAGCTTCAGTGCTCTGGTAACTAGGTCTGTGTGGCCGTTGGTAATTGGATTAAATGATCCTGGATAAACTACTATTTTCACGCGCACTCCCCCACTTTGATTGCCACTTTTATCTCGAAGGCGGGCATGGTATCCGTCGACTTAACTAGCTGCAACTCCTTGCATGGTGTTTAGCAAAACGGCGTGAGCCTCGCCCGAACGAGTAGTGTGTGTAATAGGCCATTGATGTTCGTGAGAGATACTATGAAGCAGCGCTAAGTCGCGAAATTCGATGTAGATTGTGTTGCGCGCGATAGCCGTGGTTTTTATCTCGGCAAGTGTGGCTTGTAGAAGCTTTGGATTGTCGAACGGTGGGTCCACAAAAATGAGGTCGAAGCGGCGTGTGGTGCTGCGCATGAAGCGTTGCGCAGTCTGACAAACTATTTCTGTATCCGCGCCCAATAGTTGCGACACTTGACGTAAATCGTTACAGATTTGTCGATTTTGATCAACCAAGCAAGCATCACTTGCCCCTTGCGAGAGTGCTTCAAAGCCAAGGACTCCTGAGCCTGCAAATAGATCAAGGCAACTCATGCCGTGAATGGTGGGGCGCAGCCAATTAAACAAAGTCTCTCGGGTACGAGACAATGTGGGCCGCAATTGTGCATGTTGTTGAAAGCGGAGCTTTCGCCCGCCCCACTTACCGCCGATAATGCGCACCTCTTGAGATCTTTTAGGTGCCATATTTAAGCATCCAAGAGTATGTGTGATTTTCTAAACACCCAGTATAAGATCTTTGCGCGATATTAGGCAGACCTAGGATAAATTGGTGAGCGACGAGCATTCAGACAATGAAAACAGCGGCGGGTTGTGGGGGCGGCTGCGTAAGGGCTTATCCAAAACGCGGGCGCAGCTTGCCGAAGGAGTGGGTAATCTTCTTCTCGGTGAACGAGAAATAGACGACGATGTTTTGGACGATTTGGAGACTGCCTTACTCATCACAGATGTTGGAGTGGATACCACAACAGACATCATGAGCGATTTGGCGCAGCGTGTTCGACGCAAAGAGCTGAATAATACCAGAGCACTCCACCAAGCGCTGGCGAACTTGTTAACAAAGCGCTTAGCGCCGTTGGAAAAGCCGTTGCGGATAGGCGACAAAAAGCCTCACATCATCTTTTTTGTCGGGGTTAATGGTGTAGGTAAGACTACAACCATTGGCAAGTTGGCTAAGCAACTGCAGAATGAAGGCCAACAGGTTATTCTAGCGGCGGGTGATACGTTCCGGGCGGCCGCAGTAGAACAGTTACAAGCATGGGGTGAGCGCAATGGGGTGCCAGTGATTGCCCAAGCTCAAGGCTCAGATAGTGCGTCTGTAGTATATGATGCAGTACAATCTGCTCAAGCCAAAGGAGCAGATGTTGTTTTGGTTGATACTGCTGGTCGGCTGCAAGCTAAAACTCAATTGATGGACGAGCTAACTAAGGTGCACCGTGTTGTTAAGCGCTTGGACGAAAATGCACCTCACGATGTGATCTTAGTTCTTGATGGTGGCATCGGACAAAACGCACTCAGCCAGGTGTCGCTGTTTAATCAAGCTGTACCACTTACCGGATTGGTGATTACCAAACTCGACGGTAGTGCTAAGGCTGGTGTTCTTTTTGCAATCGCTGCCTTAAACAATATTGACGTGCCGGTACATTTTATTGGAGTGGGCGAAGGCATTGACGATATGCGGCCATTTGTAGCGCGCTCTTTCGTAGACGCCCTTTTAGCTCAAGACATAACGGCACAGGCGGAAGGTTAAGCCCTGTGGGACAGATTCGATTACAACGTGTAACTAAGCGGTTCGAAAATGGCTTTGAAGCGCTTAGTGAAGTTACTACAGAATTCGAAGCCGGATCTATGACCTTTCTCACCGGTCACTCGGGGGCTGGGAAAAGTACCTTTCTTAAACTTTTGATCCGTGCAGATACTCCTACGCGTGGTCAAATATTGGTTAATGATGTCGACATTGGCGGATTGTCTGCCGCAAGATTGCCACTTTATAGGCGTCATATTGGAGTGGTTTTTCAAGATCACCATCTTTTGGCGGCGCGTACGGTGTTCGACAATGTTGCTATGCCTCTACGTGTTGCTGGAATGCGCGAACGTGAAGTCGCTCGGCGGGTGCGCGCTTCTCTCACCACAGTGGAGTTGTTGGGAAAAGAAGGGTTGTTGCCAAGCCACCTATCCACGGGAGAGCAACAAAGGATAGGTATCGCCAGGGCCGTGGTCACTCGACCCCGAATATTGTTAGCAGACGAACCAACCGGGAATTTGGACCCGGATCTTTCGCGGCACATCATGGATCTTTTCACGCGTTTCAACCAGGTGGGTACAACCGTAATTGTTGCCAGCCACGAAATCGACCTAATAGAAACTATGGGCAAGCGCATACTTCATCTCGAAGGTGGCCGTGTGGTCAGCGACCGAGCGGGCGATTCGAGTACGGAGTCGCCCGCCCAATCTGACCCAACGGAAAGTGTTGAGGTGGGCTCATAGTTAATAAGAACAGGGCTAACAACAACAGAGCCAAGAAGGATCCTTGGGAAACTCAGAAGCGCCGACCGTTAGGTTGGGGGCGAGACCATCTACGCGTCAGCGGTGAATCTTTCAACTTTGTCAGCTCACGCCTTGGTGCTAGCTTTCTGGTTTGGTTGGTGGTGGGTATTGCGCTGGCGTTACCCGCGGGCTTGTGGATACTGCAAGTTAATATGGATGAAATGAGCGCCCAGTGGGAGGGGCGTCCGGGTTTGAGTGTGTACTTTACGTTGCAAGCCGACAATGCAAGTGTGGCAGCAGTACAGGGCTATCTTGAAGACCAACAGAATATTGATCGCGTGGAGTTGACCACAGCCAAAGACGCCTTGGAAGAATTCAAGACCTACAGTGGCTTAGGCAGTGCGTTAGATCTACTGGGTAGCAACCCCTTACCGGCATCACTACAGGCACGCTTTGCCCAATCTATTGGTCCTATAGAAGTTGAATTGCTAATTAACGAAACGCAAGCTTTCGCTGGCGTAGCCGAGGTAGTGGTTGAAAAAACCTGGTTGGAACGACTCAATGAGCTTTCTCGTGTGGTTAGCCGCTTGGGTGCGATGCTGGCGGTGCTGTTTGGTCTTGGCGCGGTATTAGTCACGGCTTCGTCGGTGCGGCTGGCGATAGAGGCGCGCTTAGATGAACTACGTGTATTGAAGTTGGTGGGAGCGACGCCAGGACAAGTTCGGCGACCTTTTCTATACTTTGGTGCGATCTATGGTTTTGGCGGAGGTGTTGTTGCGGCGATGTTGATCGCTATAACCATACTCGTTATCGAACCGCCGCTCCAAGGGCTGCTGGGTAGTTATCAGCAAACCCTCGACCTGGCGGGTTTTGGCCCGCTGTTTTTGACAGTTTTATTGCTTGTGGGCAGTGGGCTTGGAATTTTGGGCGCGCTGATGGCTGTAAGACAACGTGTTCGAGATCTAGAAGTTGTTTAAATTCAGAGAGTTAGACCCTGTCACGGAACTCGCATATTAACTAGCAGTCTCCAATCCAGAGTGCTAGAATTATATAATAAGTGTTACCGGAGGTATCACATGACCACAAGTGCAACTTTTTCTGCAACGACAAATTTAATGGCATTGCCAAGCTTAGCGCCTGGCCGCGATTTAGACGCCTATCTAAATACCATAAGTGGCTTGCAGATTTTGAGCGTAGAGGACGAACAAGCCCTCGCCAAACGCTTTTACTATGACCAAGACCTTGCCGCAGCGCGTGAATTGGTGCTTAGCCACCTTCGCTTTGTTGCCCACATTGCTAGATCTTATAAAGGTTATGGCCTTTCCCAGGCCGACCTCATCCAAGAAGGTAATGTTGGATTGATGAAGGCTGTAAAGCGTTTCGACCCCAATGTGGGTGTGCGCCTGGTGTCTTTTGCTGTGCATTGGATAAAGGCAGAAATGCATGAGTTCATTTTACGCAATTGGCGTATTGTGAAAGTAGCCACGACCAAGGCTCAGCGAAAGTTGTTTTTTAATCTTCGCAGTTCCAAAAAGCAGCTTTCTTGGTTAAACCAGCGTGAAACCAAGGCCATTGCTGATGATCTTGGGGTTTCCGCCAAGGAAGTCACGCGCATGGAAGGTCGCCTGACCGCCAGCGACATGGCTTTTGATGGATACGACTTGGACGACGGGGCCAGTACTGCACCTGCTCATTTTCTCGTTGCTCCGGCTTCGGACCCTGCTGATATTGTTGCGGATGAAGATTTTCAGGCGGATAAGAACGAGCGATTAGCGTTGGCATTAAAAGATTTAGACGATCGTAGCCGGGACATATTGCAGCAGCGGTGGCTCAGTGATGAAAAATCTACGCTGCACGAGTTAGCTGCACAGTACGGTATATCGGCAGAACGTATTCGACAGCTTGAAAAAAATGCGATGAAAAAGCTTAAAAAAGCCATCGCAGCCTAACAGTCACAATGACCTAATCAGAGGTTCCCTAGTCTGTGACGGCTTCTAAATGTGTTGTTCTCGCCGGTGTGCTCTTCGGACTCACCGGCGTTATTTTTGGGGCGTGGGGTGCACACGGACTTGCTGAATATCTAGGCAGAGAAGACGTCGGAGCCTGGGATACAGCAGTTTCTTATCAGTGGATGCACGCAATAACACTGCTGATCATTGGTATTTGGCACCGCAGTTATCAGTCCAATTTGCTATTGGTGGCAGCGGGCTTGATGAGTGTTGGTGTTATCTTGTTTTGCGGTAGCCTCTATTTACTAGTTCTGAGCAGCCAAGCATGGTTTGGGCCCATTACTCCACTAGGCGGTATCGCTTTTATTCTTGGCTGGACGAGTCTTGCTATTGCTGTAATTAAGTGGCGATAAGTGTGTTGGCGTTGTTCTAATGCCGAGCGAACCCATAAATAGTAGCTTTCGTGAGCATACATATATTCGCCGGCGCGGCCGGATGACCAAAGCGCAGATGCGCGCATTTGATGAATTGGTCGCAGATTATTCTAGCGATACTGTATCCCTACATCACAATCGGTGCGTAGGTATTGAGATTGGCTTTGGTATGGGCCGCGCCTTACTAGATTGGGCGCAGACGAAACCCGAATGGCAATTATTTGGAATCGAGTTGTATCAACCAGGCGTTGGCGCTTTAGTCGATGGCCTGCACAAGCGCGAGATAGATAACGTCAGGGTACTGCAGCAGCCTGCTCAATTGGTGTGTGCCGATATAGATTGCCATGTGGTAGATGAAGTGAGAATATTTTTTCCCGACCCTTGGCCAAAAAAAAGGCACCATAAACGTCGCTTGGTGCAGGTCGATTTTATTCATGATCTGGCTCGAATAGTAAAACCCCATGGGAAACTACACCTTGCAACAGATTGGTCCCCGTACGCTGATTGGATGCGAGAAGTATTGGCGCAGGTGACATCGTTTCTGCCCACAATTGATTGCACACGCCAGGCGGATACGCCATCCCAGGTAGAGGAAGTGTTGGACAGTAGAGTGACGACAAATTTTGAACGGCGAGGTCAAAAGCTAGGCCACGAAATCCATGACCTTATTTACCGCCGTAAAGTTGTGACCGAAGCTAGCGAGAAGGTCAGTTAATAAATTTGCCCACCACTGAATCAAGATATCGCAACCCTGTTGGGGTAGTGGCACAGCGATCTGCCCGCACTAGACCTTGCTCAACCAGACTCAGCCAGGTTGTCTCTATCTCTTTCCATGCTAAGCCAGTCGTGTGTGTGAATTGGTCAAAGCTGACGCCGTCTAGTAAACGCAGCGCGTTCATCATGAATTCGACAGCGAGTTGCTGGCTATCCACAAGCGTGTTTTTGGTGACCTGGGAGTTTTTCAAGTACACACGTGGCTGATGGGGCTTTGCATATCGCCATATTTGCCCGGCACTATTCATTAGCTTACCGTGGGCACCGGCGCCTATGCCGACATAGTCGCCAAATTGCCAGTAGTTGATATTGTGGCGACACGCTTTCCCAGGCTTAGCAAATGCAGAGACCTCATAGCGACCATAACCTGCGTCTCCAAGTAGCTCTAAACCATATTTTTCGATATCAGCCAACGTTTGTTCTTTTGGTAATAACGGAGTTCTTACTGCAAATTCGGTTTTGGCTTCAATGGTCAGTTGGTACCAGGAAATATGCTCTGGCTGCAAAGAGATAGCACGTCGTATATCGTTCAAGGCGTCATCCACCGTTTGTTGAGGTAGACCCCACATAAGATCAATGTTGATGTTGTCAAACCCGCCGTTACGTGCGTTTTCAAAGGCTATAGTTGTTTCATCGGCACTGTGTATGCGGCCAAGCTTTGCGAGCGATGCGTCACTAAAAGATTGCGCCCCCAGACTGAGACGGTTAATTCCTACCGCATGATAAGTCGAGAAATTGGTATGTTCGGTGGTTCCCGGATTCGCCTCCATTGTGATTTCGGCGTTATATGCCAGGGGGATCGACTGTAGTAAGTGAGAGAAGTGTGGTGCTTCAAAGAGGCTGGGTGTGCCGCCGCCTAGAAAGATAGAAGCGATGGTGATGCCAAATCGGTGAGTTTCGGGTTTAGATGATTTTTCTTTCAGAGCTTCGTTTTGTAGAGCCTCGTTTTGGCTGTTCCAATCTATTAACAAGGCGTCAACATACCCACGCCAATCTACCTTTTCTGGCATTGGATGAGAATTGAAGTCGCAATAGGGGCATTTTTTAACGCACCAGGGGAAGTGTGCATAGAGGGCTAAGTTATCTAACATTGTTCGCTAGCTGTTCGATGAGCTTTTGGGTGGCTTGGCCGCGATGGCTGAGCTTGTTTTTCTGCTTGGAGGCCAGCTGGGCTGATGTATGGTGCATACCAGAAATGAGAAAGTATGGGTCATAGCCAAATCCATTGTCTCCTCTAGGCTCATCTATAATCGATCCGTGCCATCGTGCTGTGGCGATGAGGGGTGTTGGGTCTTCGGCTCGGTAGACAAACACCATGGCACAGTAGAAATAGGCAGCCCTGTTCTTAATCCCGCGTAGTGTTTCGGTCAGTTTGAGATTGTTTGCCGAGTCCGTTGCATCTGTGCCCGCATATCGAGCGGAGTAAATACCCGGCGCTCCGTTGAGTGCAGGCACCACTAAGCCGCTGTCATCTGCAATGGCTGGTAAATCAGTCGCAAGTGATACTGCGCGTGCTTTGATCAGCGCGTTTTCGATAAATGTAAGGCCAGTTTCTTCAGGGCTTGGAACGTTGTGCTGCGCCTGGGATTCGAGGTCTAAGTGTAGAGGTTCTAAGAGACGTTGTAGTTCCAGCAATTTGCCGTTGTTACGGCTCGCCAAGACAACCCTCATCAGCGTTCCCAGTACATTTTTTGTCTGAAATCAAGGTGAGCGGTTTTGCCATTCGGCAACTGGATGCTGATTTCCAGTCGGTGATGTTCTTCGTCGGCGTGTCGTAATTGGGCAAGATAGTAAATCGCCTGCTGCTCTTTCACTTCAGCGAATGACAAGGTTTGAATTTGCCCTATTAAATTTTTAGATGTGCCTGTAACCACCGCTTGGACGCCTTTGGACTCGGCGTTCAGAATCGAAATATTAACCAGGGCTCGATCATTGCCGCGGACAAGGTTGTACTGGTTTGCAACGGACGAATCTAAAAATGTGGTGGGAATGACGATGTAGTGGATTTCATATTCGCCGAAAACAACTTTCTGCTCGGCGAAACTGCAAGGTGATAGAAAAAGAACTGAAGCAACCATCAGACATTTAGACAGCGAATACATGTGCATTAAGAATTTTTTCCCAAACGATAGAAAGCCACCGTGCCTAACAAATTTGGGGCACTTGAAAGCCAGGTGTACTCATTGTGTTTATAGTCCACGACTCGACGCTGAATAATGCGTAGATTCAGATCGAGGCATAGTGCCTCGAAATCTTTGAATGTGCACAAGTGGATGTTAGGGGTATTGAACCACGAGTGAGGTAAGTGGTTTGCCACTGGCATGCGACCGAATGTCATCAACTGTAGTCGACAACGCCAGTGCCCAAAATTGGGGAAGGTGACAACACATTCTTCTCCTATGCGTAACATTTCTTTGAGCAGATGATCGGGTTCGCGAACAGATTGAAGTGTCTCTGTCATCACCACCATGTCAAAACTATCATCAGCGAAGTTGCTTAAACCATCGTCTAGGTTTTGTTCTATAACGTTGACACCTTTGTCGATACAAATTCGAATATTATTAGCGTCCACATCAAGTCCGTAGCCGTTTACTTGTTTGGTATGTTGTAGATGAGCAAGCAAATCTCCTTCGCCGCAGCCTAGGTCTAGGACACGAGCATTTGGATTCACCAACTCGGAGATGAGCTTAAGGTCAGCCCGCAGCGTCATTTGCATACCTCATCTGCAATACGTATTAGATAGCTGCGAAGTATTCGCACGTAGCGTTCTATCGGCAATAAAAATGAATCGTGACCTTGATCTGATTCGATTTCAGCAGCCGCTACATTTTTTCGAGCTTCAATGAGCGCGTTGACAATTTCTCTGGATCGTTCAACAGGAAAGCGCCAATCACTACTAAAGGAGAGCACTAGAAACTTAGCCTTTACCGGTGCAAACGTGGCGACTAAGTCGTTTCCAGTTTCGCGAGCAGGGTCGAAGTAGTCTAGCGCCTTAGTCATTAGCACGTATGTGTTAGCATCGAAATGTTTGGAGAATGCCCTGCCCTGGTAATGTAGGTAGCTTTCCACTTGAAATTCTACGCCACCACCACTGCCCAGATCCCCAGACTTTAGTTCCCGGCCAAATCTCTCGCGCATGCCATCGTCGGACAAATAGGTGACATGGCCTATCATTCGCGCCAGCATTAGTCCTTGGCTAGGTTGGACTGAATTTTCTACATAGCGGCCAGCGAAAAAATTTGGGTCTGTGGTAATTGCTTGTCTTGCGATTTCATTGAAGGCGATATTTTGTGCGGATAGTTTGGCAGCACAGGCAATGAGCAGTGCTGCGTTTACGCGATCAGGGAAATCTATAGTCCACTGTAGAGCTTGCATGCCGCCAAGACTGCCACCGACGATGGCCGCAAACTTGTGGATCCCCAGATGATCGGCAAGATGTGATTGGCTGACCACCCAGTCGCGCACTAATACGCTGGGAAATGACGGACCGTAAAGTTTCTGTGTTTCTGGATCTAGTGTTAGCGGCCCAGTACTGCCGTGACACCCACCTAGATTGTTAACACTGACAACATAAAAAATATTAGTGTCGATTGGCTTGTTTGGGCCTATGCAAGTATCCCACCATCCTGGTTTTTTCTCATCCATGGAGTGATAACCAGCTGCATGGTGGTGCCCAGACAAGGCATGGCAGACAAGTATAGCGTTGCTTTTATTTTCGTTTAGGACGCCATAAGTTTCGTAAACCAACTCATAGCTCGGCAGTGTGGTGCCGCATTGCAGCGTGAACGGCTGGGTGTGCGTATAGATTTGGCTGTTTACGATTCCTACGGAATCTTCAACGATAACACTTGGCATGAAGGGTGCGGGATTTTTGCTAGCGAAATGAGCGTAGCAAAAAGTCTTCCACAACGATGATCAACAAGATGACTACCATGGGGGACAAATCTAATGGTCCTAAGGAAGGTAGAATTTTTCGAACCGGCGCCATTAAGGGCTCAACTAACTGCTTCAATAGTTGTAGCGCTGGATGCGTAGTCCCCGCAGCGATGAAACTGGCAATAACGATGATGATGATGTTCCACTTGTAAAACTGAATTAGCACCAACAGGGTTTTAATGATGCCGCCCAGCAAAAAGGTCGCCACACTTGGCATCTCCGGTTGGAATAGAGCGCTGACTGCAGCAATGGACAACATGGCAACCAGCCAAGCCATGAGTAGAGAAGCAATGTCAAAAACGCCAAAACTAGGTACGATTGTGCGTAGTGGTTTGCATACGGTGTCCGTGGCTTTAACCACTGCCTGGCTAATAGGATTATAGAAATCTGCCTTACATGCTTGGAGTAAAAAGCGCGCTAGGAAAAGCAGAATCGCCAGTCTAAAAGCGAAATCAAGAATGATAAACAGTGAACTTCCCATAATTAATCCCGATCTCCTGATGAATGTCCGAACTCCTCGGCCAGTTGAGTTGAGCGCGTCGCGGCTGCGAACAAAGCTTGGCCAATTGTCGCGCTCATTTTATTGTCCGTGAGCACGCGCAAGGCAGCTTCGGTTGTGCCTCCCGGTGAGGTTACGTTGTGCCGTAAAGTTGCAGGTCCGTCGCTGCTGTCCAATGCCATGAGCGCGGCACCGCGGGCAGTTTCTAAGGTAAGTTTGGTGGCAACTTCATTGCTCAAGCCTAAGCCAACACCGGCTTCAACCATGGCTTCCATAAGTAGGAAAAAATAAGCTGGGCCACTTCCCGAAACTGCTGTTACCGCGTCTAGTTGATTTTCATCGTCCACCCAAAGAGTGACCCCTGCGCTGTCTAAAATACTTTGGGCGTGGTGTCGCTGCTCCTGGGAGCAACTAGAACTGGCAAATAACGCGGATATGCCTGCATTGAGCAGGGCTGGTGTATTAGGCATGCAACGCACAATAGGCTGATCCATACGGGTCCATTGCTGCAGGCTCGCAAGATTAATGCCGGCGGCAATTGAGACCAGTAATTGATGCGGCGTGAGATCTAACCCAGCCACAACTTGCCCCGCTACTTGAGGTTTCACCGCCAACACAACCACGTCGGTTTGTGTGATGGCGATGTTGTTATCGGTATGAACCTCTACCGCCAGTTTTGCAAATCGATGCAATTGTGCTTGCTGCGGATCAGCGACGTGAAGGTCGAGCTTGCGGCCAATTTCGGGGGCCTCTAAAAGACCACGAACTAGGCTAAATGCCATGTTGCCCGCACCTATAAAGGTGATCTTGAGAGTCTCTGATACTAAAGGGTTGCTCAATTTGGTCTCTATGCATCTCGGTTGCGGGCACCGAACAATACGGTACCAATACGAATGTGGGTTGCGCCTGCTCGAATTGCTGCTTCCAGATCGCCGGACATTCCCATCGACAAAGTGTCCCAGTGTTCGCGCTGTGTCAAACTCAGTCGTGCGCCGATGTCGTGGTGCAATTGTGCCATGGATTCGTAGCTGGCCGCAGAATCTTTATCGGTACTCAGAATGGTCATGAGGCCGCGTAGTTGTAGGTTTGGGCATGTAGCCAGAGTCTCCAACAAGCTGTCCATTTCATCCTGCTCATGCAGCTGCAAGCCACCTTTGGCAGGATCGCTATCAATGTTAATTTGAATGAGCACATTGAGCTTCTTTATGGGTGGGCATTGATGGTTTAGGCGCACGGCAATCTTGGGGCGATCCAAGGTATGTATCCAATCAAAGTGACGAGCGATCAAGTTGGTTTTGTTGCTCTGAATACGACCAATGAAGTGCCAGTTCAACTGCGGATAAGTGGTTGGATTGATTTTGTTAATCTTAGTCAGCGCATCGGAAAGGTAGTTTTCGCCGAAGTCACGCAACCCCAAAGCATAGGCAATTTGTATGTCTTGTAGGGGTTTGGTTTTGCTCGCGCCAATCAGAGTAACACTGTCAGATGATCGATCCGCAAGCTCGCAAGCCCGCAGAATTCGGTGCGTCAACGCGGTAAGATTGTGTTCGATATTGTTGTTACTACTCACTAAAGTCCCACTATCCGTGTTAACAGTGTCGCATATTCGAATACTGGTCGCGGCTGTGCATTAGGATCTCGCGTTAAGCCGTGGTGCGTATGCAATAGAGAGCATAGTATAACGTTGAACGAAGGCGTATTTCGCCCATTACCGGTATGAGATGCTATCGAGGGGTGAATTGCAGGCACTTATGCAAGGCTTGCATAGGATACAAGCGCCCTCGTAATTAGTCTTTGTTAAGGCTTTTTCAAAAGACAGGGATCGCTCATGGATATAACCGAACTTCTCGCGTTTAGCGCCAAACAAGGGGCGTCAGACTTGCACCTTTCAGCAGGTTTACCGCCGATGATTCGCGTAGATGGTGACGTGAGACGCATCAATCTGCCTCCGCTAGAACATGAAGAAGTGCATGGTCTTATTTACGAGATCATGAACGACAAGCAGCGTAAAGATTTTGAAGAATTTCTAGAAACAGATTTTTCTTTTGAAGTACCTGGTGTTGCTCGATTTCGGGTTAACGCGTTTAACCACAATCGAGGTGCTGGCGCAGTTTTTAGAACCATTCCGTCCAAGGTATTGACCATGGATGATTTAAGCATGGGCCAAGTATTCAAAGACATTTCTATGGTGCCTAGGGGCTTGGTATTAGTGACCGGACCAACCGGGTCGGGTAAATCCACCACGCTGGCGGCTATGGTCGACTATATCAATGATAATCGCTACGACCATATTCTGACTATCGAAGACCCTATTGAATTTGTTCATGAGTCGAAGAAGTGTCTGGTTAATCAACGCGAAGTGCATCGCGACACACATGGTTTTAACGAAGCCCTACGCTCTGCATTGCGCGAAGACCCGGACATTATTTTGGTCGGTGAATTACGAGATTTGGAAACCATTCGCTTAGCCCTTACCGCGGCGGAAACGGGGCACCTAGTATTCGGCACCTTGCATACCACCTCAGCGGCTAAGACCATTGACCGTATTATTGACGTTTTTCCAGCCTCGGAAAAAGACATGGTGCGCTCTATGTTGTCGGAATCGTTGCAGTCGGTGATATCGCAAACTTTGTTGAAAAAGGTTAACGGGGGTCGTGTTGCGGCTCACGAGATCATGATCGGCACCCCAGCCATACGCAACCTAGTGCGGGAAGCCAAAGTGGCACAAATGTACTCGGCCATTCAAACCGGTGCGTCGGTTGGAATGCAAACTCTGGATCAGCATTTACTCGAGTTGGTCGAGAAGCGAACAATTTCGCGCGACACGGCAAAAGAGAAAGCTAAGATCCCAGAAAACTTTTAGACAAGCAGGAGCTTAAAGGATGGAGTTCGACAAGCTACTCAAATTGATGGTTGAAAAAGGTGCTTCGGATCTTTTTATAACTGCGGGCAAGCCTCCGACGATTAAAGTCAACGGCAAACTCTATAGCGCAGGCAAAAGCTCGTTGTCTCCCGAGCAGTCTCGGGAATTGGTATACGGGGTAATGAACCCCGATCAGCAAGAAGCTTTTACTAAAGAACACGAATGTAACTTTGCCATCAATACGCGAGGTCTTGGGCGCTTTCGGGTCAGTGCATTTTATCAGCGCAATCTAGTTGGTATGGTTTTGCGCCGAATTGAAGTCAATATTCCTCGAGTATCAGATCTTGGTCTGCCGCCGGTAATCGAAGAATTAGCCATGACCAAGCGGGGTCTCATAATATTCGTCGGTGCGACGGGTACCGGTAAATCAACGTCATTGGCTTCGATGATTGGTCATCGTAACGAAAATTCAAGCGGGCATATAATTTCCATCGAAGACCCGATTGAATTTATTCACCAACATAAAGGTTGTATAGTTACACAACGTGAAGTGGGCGTAGATACAGATTCGTTTGAGATAGCCTTGAAAAACACTCTGCGTCAAGCGCCAGACGTGATCATGATTGGTGAGGTTCGTAGCCGTGAAACCATGGAGCATGCTATAACATTTGCGGAAACTGGGCATCTGTGTTTGTGCACTCTTCACGCCAACAATGCAAACCAAGCCTTAGATAGAATCATTCATTTCTTTCCGAGTGATCGACACAATCAAACCTGGATGGATCTATCGCTCAACTTGAAGGCGATGGTTGCCCAACAGCTGATTCCAACAGTTGATGGCAAAGGACGTCGAGCAGCCATTGAAATACTGATCAACACACCACTCATGTCAGACCATATTCGTAAGGGTGAAGTTCACTTGCTTAAGCCGTTGATGACTAAGTCCACCCAACAGGGAATGCAAACATTTGATCAATCCCTGTACAACTTGTACGCCCAGGGAGAAATAACCTATGATGCGGCTATCGCCAGTGCAGATTCTGCAAATGATTTACGTTTGATGATCAAGTTAGGCTCAGATGCGAATTCAAACCCAATGGACGGCGTTGATCACCTATCCATTGAAGCGGATGACGATATCTCATCGTTTGGATCTCGTTAGGGCTGCGAGCGCAACCAATCTTCTGCGATCAGGCAAGCCGCGAGTTCGTGCTCTGTCTTAACCCGTCCTTGTTGTTGGGCTCTTTCTATCTCCGCACGTGCTGCTCGTGAGGTTAAACGCTCGTCTTGAAGTGTGATCTGAATATTTGTGAGCTGACTCAGGCGCTTTGCAAACTGTCGCGCCTGCATAGACATATCAGATTCTGTCGCATCCATGTTTAATGGTAACCCGACCACCAACATGAAAGGGTGGTACGCGTCGATAAAGTGTGTGATTTCTTTCCAGGCTGGAATGCCAGAACGAGCGGTTAGTGTCGCCACACCCTTTGCATGTCTGGTGATCGTTTCAGCGCAAGCTATGCCGATGTATTTCAGACCAAAATCAAACGCCAACAAATAACCTTCGCGGGTCACGCAGCCCCCATGTCTATTGCCATAAACTGCTAACCAGAGCTGCGAGAAACTTGGTTAAACTGCCACCAGCGAGTGAACTCTAAGCGATCATAAGTTTTGCGCATTTCGACATTAAATGGTTGAAATGGCGCCGCTTGTCGAATAGTTGCCAGAGCGGCACTGTCGAGTTCTCGATGCCCGGACGATTCTAGTACGCGGACTTCTTGAAGGCTCCCGTCTGCAAGTATGGACACCAAAATAAGCACTTCACCTTCTAAGCTGCCGGCCGGGTAATTTATTTGTCCGATGCGCTCGCATTTTCGTCGCCAGGCGTTTAAGTAGGCCGCTTCAGCGGCAGACTTTGTTGACATGCTGTTGATGCGTTTCGTTCGCGGCATATTTGCCAGCGCCTGCTGCTCTTGTGCGATACGCGCTTCTAGGCTTGCGATTTCCTGCATCAGCTTCTCGCGGTCATACTTGGTTGTTTGGGGGACTTCTAAGAGATCGGCCAACTCTTCAAAGTCTGTATTGGCAACCTCGTCAGAGCTTGCGTTAGTGGTTAACAGCTCGGTGGTTTGTTGGTTTGCTTCGGGAATGGGCGCGGGTTGGGCTAAAACCGATTGAAACTCGTTGCTGTGGAAGTCGGCCTCCTCAGTTGTAGTCATTTCGAGGATCTCAGATTCGGTACCACTGCCAAGCTGGTTGTTCGCTGCAATAAAATCCGCATCTTCAGGTGCCTCGAGGTCTGCAGCCAAAGATAGGGTCACGTCAATACTCACCGCATCTTGCATATTTACTTCAGAGGAAAAGCCAATTCCAAGAATGAGTAAGGCATGCAATGACAATGCAAAGAACAGCGCAAAGCTGAGGCGATCTTTGGGTGTGGTTAGAACGGCATTCATAATCCAGGCATGTTAGTTAGTCGTGAGCTTGGCCAGTACGGTATCCATTAGCGTACCTGCAATGTCTATGGAAAACTGTGCATCTAGTTCCCGAATACAGGTTGGGCAAGTGACATTGATCTCAGTCAGATAGTCGCCGATGACGTCGATGCCGACAAATACCAAGCCGCGCTGTTTTAGTGCAGGCCCCACTTGTGCAGCAATCCAGCGGTCTTTATCGGTGAGTTCTCGACCTTCGGCACGACCGCCGGCCGCTAGGTTGCCTCGGGTTTCTCCTGCGCCGGGTATACGGGCGAGGGAGTAAGGTATTGGTTCGCCGTCTATCAACAAAATTCGCTTATCACCATTGGCTATTTCGGGTAGGTACACTTGGCCCATGATTTGATTTTGTTCATTTTCAGTCAGCGTTTCCAACACCACTGATAGATTGGGGTCATCTTGCATGATTCTAAAAATGGAAGCGCCACCCATACCGTCTAACTTTTTGAAGATGACGTTTTTATGTTGAGTATGGAATTCACGTAGGACGTCATGACGTCTACTCACAACCAACTCTGGACCGCATTGTGGAAATGCAGTGGCAAAAAATTTCTCATTACAATCGCGCAGGCTTTGAGGCTTGTTGACCACCAGTACACCCTGCTCTTCAGCACGTTCTAAGAGGTAGGTTGTATAGATAAACTCCATATCAAATGGCGGATCTTTGCGCATCATAATGATGTCCATGTCTGCCAGAGGGCCTCTCTGTTCACTGCCCAATTTGTACCAGTCATTGCCTGCAATGGCCGGCTCAAGGGTGTCCGCAAAATCAGCTCGCAGTTCGAGCGTCTTGAATTGGCCACACGCCTCATTTTCCCAAAAAAGGATGTCTTCTTGACATAAATAGAAAATTTCTAACCCGCGCGCCTGGCAAGCCCTGATCATGGCCAGGGTTGAGTCCTTTGCTAGCGATAGCGATTCAAGTGGATCCATAACAAATGCTATTTTGGTCATAAATATTCAGATGGTGTTTTAAAGGCTAAGTTATCCATGGATGGGTGGTCTAGGCAACTAAAATGAGAACAATCTCCCTTTCTGAGGTGCTGGTCCTGGCGACGACCACCTAGCCGTGATACAAACTCAGTGGCAGTGTAAAGCATGTGTGAGCGTGCTTCGCTGTTGGTGTTGTACCGTCGAGAAGGAGACTCTAAAGCGGGTGCACTAGGACTATATTGCACGAGGACCACATTGAAAGGACCACATAGATGGAACAAGCACTTCAAGGCGTCAAAGTCTTAGTCATTGACGACTCTAAGACCATTCGGCGCAGCGCAGAAAATCTGCTAACCAAAGAAGGTTTCGATGTCATTACGGCAACGGATGGTTTCGATGCGCTCGCTAAGATCGCAGATTCTCGTCCTGGAATAATTTTTGTAGACATCATGATGCCGCGGCTTGATGGCTATCAAACCTGTGCGTTGATAAAGAACAATGCTGAATTCAAAACTACTCCTGTGGTGATGTTGTCGTCTAAAGATGGCTTGTTTGACAAAGCGAAAGGCAGAATTGTTGGGTCGGACCAGTACATTACCAAGCCGTTCAGTCGCGATGAGCTTCTAGGGACCATTCGGACTCTGGTCCAATAAACTAAGATTGAGAGTAAAATGGCTAGAATACTAGTAGTAGACGACTCGCCAACTGAGACTCACCAGATGGTGAATACATTGGCGCGCCAAGGGCACCAGGTGTTAACTGCCTCGACAGGTTCCGATGGTGTTTCCATGGCCAGTGCAGAGCAACCAGACATGATTTTAATGGATGTGGTCATGCCGGGTATCAATGGCTTTCAAGCCACCCGCCAAATCACCCGGGGTGAAGATACCAGTCATATTCCGGTGATTATTATTTCCAGCAAAGATCAAGATGCAGACAAAATTTGGGGCGAGCGACAAGGTGCTTGCGGTTATCTGACCAAGCCGGTGGATGATCGCACCTTGATCAATACGGTAAATGGCCTGTTGGCCTAGACAAAGATTTAGATAAGACCATGACACAAAGCGAAGCCCTCAACGTACTTTACGACATTAAGGCGGCGACATTTAAAAATGCCGCCCCGTTGCCGCACAAAGAAGAAAGTCAGGCCCAATGGCAAGGGTTGGGATTCTTGATTGGCGGTACGCGGTTGGTTGCAAACCTCGGCGAAGTGGCAGAACTCATGCAAGTACCGAGGATGACCGGGCTGCCTGCAGTGAAGAAGTGGGTCTGTGGTATTGCCAATATACGTGGTCGATTAGTACCTATAATCGATATGCACGAGTACTTAGGCATGCCGACCACCCTGCCGGTGAGTCAGCGTCGGGTTCTTGTCATCGAAAGCGAAGATATTGTGGCGGGCTTAATCGTCGAGCAGTCACTGGGGATACAACATTTTCTGGAAGACAGTTTTGAAGAGAGTGACGGCAAAGGCTTGGCGGGTTTAAGCCCCTATGTTGTCGGCGCTTTCAGGCATGGCGGACGCGTGTATCACGAGGTCCAACTTAAGGCAATTCTCAAAGACAAGAAGTTCTTTGATGTTGCTATCGATATCAATGAGAAGTTCGAATAGGTAAGGATATGAAATCAGGGAAGTTGTCACCGCTGTTGGTGACGTTGATGACGGCTATGGGCGGAATTTTGTTTGGAATGGCATATTTCGTAGTTCAAGATGGACTGTCTGTACTGGAAAGTCCGCCACTTTTATTGGCCCTTGGAGGGGTCATTATCATGGCCATCATTGGCATGGTGATGGTTAGCAGTACTCGGCGCCAGTTACATGAACAAGCGACGCAAAACGAGCGCAATCAGGCTGCCATATTACAATTGTTAGACGAGCTGGCTGATTTGGCTGAAGGTGATCTAACAGTTCACGCTTCTGTAACAGAAAACTTTACGGGTGCGATCGCTGATTCGATTAACTTTGCCATCGACCAGATGCGCGGATTGGTTTCCAACATTAATGACTTGTCTGTGCAGGTCGCCACAGCGGCGGGTGAAACTCAAGACACAGCCACTGATCTAGCGACAGCAGCTGAGAATCAAGCCAAAGAAATTGGTGCCGCATCCACGGCGATCAACGAGATGGCTGTTTCTATTGACCAGGTATCTTCCAATGCCGCTGAATCAGCTTCCGTAGCCGAACGAGCGGTTGAAATTGCCAACAACGGTTCTCACGTAGTACAAGACACCATTGGCGGAATGGACAGTATCCGCAGCCAGATACAAGAAACGGCGAAGAGAATAAAGCGTCTTGGAGAATCAAGCCAAGAAATTGGAGACATCGTTTCACTGATTAATGATATCGCCGATCAGACCAATATTTTGTCTTTGAACGCTGCTATTCAAGCGTCTATGGCGGGAGATGCTGGTCGTGGTTTTGCGGTTGTTGCAGATGAAGTACAACGACTTGCAGAAAGGTCATCTGCTGCGACCAAGCAGATTGCTGCATTGGTTAAGACTATTCAAACTGACACCAACGAGGCGGTTATCTCCATGGAGCAAACTACCGCCGAAGTGGTTGACGGTGCACGAAAAGCGCATGACGCCGGTGTTGCTCTGGAAGAAATTGAAGGCGTATCTACCTCTCTAGCTGCGCTGATTCAGAACATATCTAACGCAGCTCGACAGCAAGCCGCTACCGCGGGACACGTAAGCAATACCATGAACGTTATTCAAGAGATTACCTCTAGAACAGCAGAATCAACGGAGCAGACGGCTAGCTCGATCGGCAAGCTGGCCGGTATGGCAAACGAAATGAAGTCGTCGGTAGAAGGGTTCAAACTACCCGCATCTACCGGCTAAGTCCTAACATCCGGTAAGAAAGGATACTGTATGGCCACGGCCAGTGAACATTTTGCGCTAGATTGGATCAAGTCGGATCTCATCGAAACCCTAAACGAGGCTCGCGTAGCCCTCGATGATTATGCGGAACAGGGTTCTGAAGAAACACGTATAAGAGCTTGCTTAACAAGTTTGCACCAGGTGCATGGAACACTTGTGATGCTAGAACTTGACGGCGTCACATTGCTTGCTGACCATCTCGAACAGCTTGCTCAAGCAATGATGTCAAATCAGATAAACGATTTGACCACAGCCGGCCAAAGCCTCATGCAGGGTATCCTAGAATTGCCTGGCTATTTGGATGAGTTGCAAAGAGGTGCAGAGGATAGCACCAGCCCATTCATTCCTTTAGTAAACGAAATCCGCGGTCTGATGGGCGTAAGCCTACTAGAGGATAGTGCTGGAACTAGCCTGACTGCAACAGTGACAGATGAGGTAGTTGATAGGTATCAAAAAATTGGTGGGCCGGAAAAGGTAGCGCGCATTCGTTCTGCCTACCAAAACGTACTGCTCTCTATATTGAAAGGTGATGACCGTGAAGCAGCAGTTAGAACACTTAGGAAGATTGCGACAGGTTTAGAGCGTCTTAGCGAGGGTTCACCCTTGCAACGCCAGTGGCAAGCTTTTGGTGAATTTGTTATCAGCTTGTCCACCCAGCAAGGTGCGTTAGAAAGTGGGTCCGTGAAGCTGTTGCGTCGTGTTGATTTAGAGATTAAGCACCTCGCAAAGGATGGCACAGCAGCCCTGCGGCGACCGGTAAATATGGACCTGATCCAGCAATTGCTCCGCGCTACGCAAGATCGAGACCATAACAGTGCCCTTGTTGACGGTTTGCAACAGGCTGTTTTGCGTGACGTTGAGCATAGCACGCTGGCCATATCTGGACGTCAGGCGTTGTCTAGTGCTGCTGAAATGTTGCGTGAAGAATTAGCCGTTGTAAAGGATAGGCTGGACCTGCTGGTAAGGGCTGAGCGCGTTGATCTTGAAACTTTGCGCGGGTTAGTAACGCCACTCAACCAAATTGCTAGCACGCTCTCCGTGTTAGCGTTTGAAAGTTCGAGGGAAATAGTAGCCGACCAGATAGCAATTATTGAAAACCTAGTTGTACTCGGTGATGACGACCCACAAAATGTTCAAGGTATTGCCAGCGCGCTCATTCAAATCGATGAAAACCTCAATACCGTAGTCCAAGGTTCCAACAAAACAGAAGTAGAGCAGATCACGGGCGATGCCCAGCTGCAAGTTTTGCGAGAAGCTCGTAACGGCCTTGAGTTAGTAAAACAAGGTATCGTCGATTTTGTAACCACACACTGGGATGTCCGGCACCTCGAAACGTTACCCGATATCTTGAAAGAGATATGTGGTGCTTTGGCCATTATGCCCTTGCAACGCGCCATCAGTATTCTGCAAGAATCTAATAAATACATCGGCGATCGGCTGGCTCGGGGCTATCGTCCAGATTGGCAAGAACTTGATCAATTTGCAGATATTGTTAGCGCTGTCGACTACTACCTTGAGCGCTTAGCTGAAGAAAATGCCTCTGGAGCTGAAGAAGTTCTCGGTGTTGCCGAGCGCTGCCTACAAAACCTTGACGTATCAGTTTTCGAGGGTGATGAGCCTACGCAAGAACTGACTGATGAGGCTGTTGAGATACCCGCTCCCAGCGAAGCGGTAGAGGTCGACGAAAAAGTCGAGGTCAGCGAAAAAGTAGAGGTCAACGAAGAAATAGCGTTCAGTGAAGAAAACATCATCGACGAGACAAACTTAGAGACCCTCGTTGAGCACCAGTTAGTTGTTGAGCAAGAAGTTAATTTTGATTTGTCTGGCGATGTATTTGCAGACATTGATGGGGTGGTCGAAACCCAAAGCGAGCTTGAGGCCGAAGTAGCAGCCAGTGTTGATGCACCAGACCCAGAGATTGTTGAAATATTCGTCGAGGAAATCGACGAAGTTATCCAGAGCATTAATCAGGCACTACCGCAGTGGGCACAAAGTTTTGAGCTGGGAGAGCCGTTGAATGATATTCGCCGAGCCTTTCACACTTTGAAAGGCAGCGGGCGTATTGTTCAAGCAGCTGAAATTGGTGAATTAGCGTGGGGCATTGAGAATATGCTCAATCGGGTCATCGACAACACTGTCGAGGCGAATCCTCAATTTGTAGAAGTCATTAAAAATGCCCGTGATCTTGTTCCCGCCTTACGTGATGCCTTTGAACAGGGCAGGCCCGGTGATTTAGAAGCGATCAACGCCATCATAGAGCAAGCGGACATTCTAGCTTCTGGCGGCGAAATCCACCCATCACAAGACACCCAGGATGTCGCGGCAGAAGTTGAGGAAACTTCTTTGCAAGCTACTGATGTACAAGTGACTGATGTGCAAGAGACAGAGGATAGTGTCGATGCTGCTAGCGTACAAGACAGTACGTTGGCTCTGTTTATCGCAGAAGTTGATGAACACCTTGCGGTTATCGATATAGAAAATACAGCACAGCCATGGGTCTTAAGTGAAGCTATCGTGCGCGCATTCCACACCTTAGCGGGAAGTGCCGCCATGGCGGACATTCAATCCATGCTGTTTGTAGCAGATCCCGCCTATCAGGTTGTGGAGGCTTTTAGGAACAGGACCACAGACCAAAATCTACAAGAATTTTTTATCGAAGCAGCAAATCATGTTCGCGATTGTGTCAATTGTTTGCGCACCGGCACCCATTGGGATGAACCTCTTGCATTTGTTGCAGTGGCAGATGATCTGATTGTCACTACCGGTGATGAGCCAACAGCGATTAGCCGCTTGTTGGAAGCACCAGCAACCGCTCAATTGTTTGATGCCGAATCACACATCAGCAAGCTCGTCGAGGGTGAAACTGCCTCGATTGGTCCAGTTCTCAATGCGCTAACGGATATTATTCCGGTAGCGATAGACAGTGAGGAAGATAACTTCGGCGAACTGGCGGTAGCTTTGCTCGACTCGCTTACCCGAGCCAGTGTCGCAGGTAAACCCTCGCCAGAGGCAAGCGCTGCGATTCGCCAAGGCTACGATGCGTTGATCGAGCAGCTCAATACGCTGGCTGGTGGAGGCACTGTAGCGAGCCAACAAGTTCTCATTGAGAGCCTGTCAGCGATTAATTTTGCCTCGTCGAAGGCTGACCAAGAAGTGCAGCAGGTCGAACAGCCGCTTGAATTGCGCAATGAAGATGAAGTCATTGAAGCATCAGATCGCCTTGCAGTGGATAAGCCAGTTGAGTCAGCTGCTGGCGAGACTGTGCAAATGCCGCTGGAAGATGTTGATGATGACCTTATCGAGGTCTTCTTCGAAGAGGCTGAGGAAATTAATGAAGAGTTAGACACCAACATGATCAGTTGGTCTCAGGAAATGGACAACCGCATCTACATGGAAAACATGTTGCGTGGCCTGCACACCCTCAAGGGTGGTGCTCGATTGTGTGGTTTGAGCGATCTGGGAGACATGGCCCACGAATTTGAATCTACTGTCATCAACGTTCAAAACGATGTGCGCGCAATCGATGAGGCACTTTTTGCAGACTTGCATGGCCGCTACGATGCCATCGTTGACCTATTAAACGCTGTGAAAGCCGCAGTAAGCGCGGTGCCAAGTTCCAGCGAGGCTGGTAGTGAGTCTGTCGGTGAGTCTGTCGAAGCGCCTTTACCGGTAATCTCTGAAGATACTGTGCAAAACGTTGAGGGTGCGGTAGAAGCTAAGGTTGCGCCTGCTGTTATGCCGGAAGTGGTGCCTTCGTCGACAGTTAAGGTCGAACCTGAAACTGTGGCATTAGAGCGACCTAGCCAGGAAATGGTGCGTGTAGGTTCTTCGTTGTTGGAAGAATTGGTCAATCTAGCAGGGGAAAATTCGATCTTGCGAGCTCGAGTAGAGCAGGGTATGAGTGACTTTACTGGCGCACTTGATGAGATGGAAACCACCATCGAACGTCTGCGCGAACAACTGCGTCGCTTGGAAATCGAAACCGAAACACAAATCTTATTTCGCCATGATCGTAGCGATGGGCCCCAGTACGATAACTTTGATCCTCTCGAAATGGATCGTTATTCGCAGCTTCAACAACTATCCCGAGGTTTGTCTGAAAGTGCTTCGGACATGCTCGATCTGAAAGATACCTTGTTGTTTAAGGCTCGTGAATCAGAAACATTACTATTGCAACAAGCGCGCATAAACACTGAACTACAGGAAGGCTTGATGCGAACCCGAATGGTTCCGTTCAGCCGTCTGTTGCCAAGGCTGAGGCGTATCGTTCGACAGGTTTCAGCGGAGCTAGAGAAAGAGGTTGAATTCCATGTTCAGAATGCGGAAGGCGAACTCGACAGGAATCTGTTGGAAAGAATGGTTCCACCGTTGGAACATATGTTACGCAATGCGCTTGATCACGGAATAGAAAGCACAGAGCTACGACGCAATTTTGGCAAGCCGGCTAAAGGTCGAATAGACCTGCGCATTTTGCGCGAAGGCGGCGATGTGGTTATTGAAATCAGCGATGATGGCGCGGGCATCGATGTTGAAACCGTACGAGCAAAAGCCCTTGAACGAGGGCTGATGGCAGAAGATGCAAGCCTCAGTGATGAAGAGATCCAACAGTTTGTATTAGCCCCAGGTTTTTCTACAGCCAAGGCTGTGACGCAGATTTCCGGTCGCGGTGTTGGTATGGATGTTGTACATAGTGAAGTTAAACAACTTGGCGGCAGCATCAATATTGTTTCTAGGCCGGGTCAAGGTGCTCGATTTATTCTAAGGGTGCCGTTCACGGTATCAGTGAATAGAGCATTGATGGTCTCCGTGGCCGCGGATATGTATGCCATACCTCTGAATACGATAGAGGGTATTGTTCTATTGGACCCAGAGCAATTACGAGACTTGTATGCCAGTGAAGGCAAGGCTTTTGAATATGCCGGTGTGCCTTACCGCGTACGCTATCTTGGGCAATATCTTGGCAAAGACTATCGTGATATCTCTTCGAGCCAATCTAGTGTGCCAGTGGTGCTAGTACGGTCTGGTGATCATGCAGTGGCCATTCATGTGGACACTGTGCAAGGTAGTCGAGAAATTGTGGTTAAGAGCCTGGGTCCCCAGTTTGCAGGTGTCGGCGGCATTTCCGGTGCAACAATTTTAGGCGACGGCAGCGTGGTGGTCATTTTAGACCTGCTCGCCCTCATACGTGCCCAGCATCGTCAGAGCCAGCAACGGCAAAGCACTTCACAACGCTTAGAAGGAAGACCTCGGTGCATTATGGTAGTAGATGACAGTGTCACCGTTCGCAAGGTGACCTCGCGAATACTAGAGAGGCAGGGCATGGATGTCATGGTAGCCAAAGATGGGGTTGAGGCGGTGGCTATGTTGCAAGAGCGACGCCCTGATGTCATGTTGCTCGACATTGAAATGCCGCGTATGGACGGATTCGAAGTTGCGCGCCAAATTCGACATGATGACCGGCTCGATAATTTGCCTATCGTTATGATTAGCTCGCGCACCGGCGACAAGCATAAAGAACATGCTAGTCAATTAGGGGTTAATAAGTTTCTTGGCAAACCATTCCAAGAGAGTGAATTGCTCGCGACTATCGATGAATTAGTAACAAGATCTTGAACGGAAAGAAATGAGTAACTTGGCGGAAGCGGTGGCAAACGAAGTAAATGAACTCTCTTGTGTGTTGATCCCGGCAGAAGGTGAACAGCTATTGTTGCCTAATGTCTGCGTGGCGGAAATTGTCCCCTGGCGTCGTATTAAGGAAGTATCAGCTACGCCGTCGTGGTGCATGGGCTTTGTTGGTTGGCGTGGACAGAATATTCCGGTTATTCACTATCGCGGATTTTCTGAACAATCAGAATCGCCAGGTGCTGCTCGTTGCTTGGTGGTAATGAATAGAGCTAGACATTCGACAGGACCAGCATTTTATGGAATAGCGGCGGTAAGTTTGCCGCGAATGTTACAGCTAGTCGGAGAAGATTTGGTCAATCAGGAAGCTGAACTGGGTATCGCTGATGCGCTTAAAGTTACTCTGGGTACCGACCATGCCACTATTCCAAATCTAAGTTTCATTGAAGATCGAGTTCAGGAACTTGTGGGCAACCGTGCGTAGCATGAAGATCTTGGCGAGAGGCGCATTAGCCAGATAATCGAATATACGCCAGTTGTCCTAAAGCAACACCGGCGACAGTTTCTGCTCTAAGGGTATGTGTTGCCAGACTGGTTAGCCTGGCGTGTGTTTCAGCAAATAAAGCCAGTTCGCTCGCATCCCAGCCTCCTTCCGGACCAACCATTAACCACATGTCGTCGCCTACAATACCTGAATTTAGTGGCGTTCCGGACTGATCAAGTACAATGATGCGGTCATTCGGCTCCTGCTCAAGTAACTGTTTCGGTGTGCGTGGAGGGTGTAACACGGGTAGATGAAGCCGCCCACATTGTTCCGCCGCTCCTTCTATAACTTTTTGCCAATGTGGCATTTTTGCCTGGCGTCGGTTGTCGTCCAATTTCACATTGGAACGGCGGGTTTGCAACAGGCAGATGTCGGTTGCCCCCAATTCGGTTGCTTGTTTGAGCCCGCGATCCAACCCTTGTCCCTTAATAAGGGAAAGAGCGATACCGGTTTTATGGAGTTCGGGTGCCACTTGAGTAGAAACGTTTTGTACAACCAGTTCGCTGCGACGGTTGTGGGCGACATCTATACGACATACGAAGGCGGTACCGTGGCCATCGAAGCAATTTATTTCATTCTGGGCGCGCTTGCGCAGCACGTTACAAAGATAGTGAGATCGTTCGGCGTCTAGCGGAATTCGTAACTCTGCTTGCGGCCGTTGTTGGATGAGAAAGTGAAAAGGCAAAGGCGCGTCTAAGTGGAAGCTTGAAGGCCTAGATTGTTGCATATTCGTGTCGTTGCACCCCAGCGGTTCAAGGTATAAAAATGCAGACCCGGCGCGCCCGCTTGGGTTATCTGCTGGCATAAGCGTGATACAACCTCTACGCCGTAGTCGATGAGGTCTTTTTCGTTGTCCTTGCGATCACTCAGCCCGTACCTCAGCCAGCGGGGTATTTCCGCACCGGCTTTCTCACTAAAGCGAACCAGAGTTGCTACATTTGTGATCGGCATGATACCGGCGTAGATCGGAATATCGATGCGCTGGCTGGCGCATCTTTCCATGAAATCGCAATAGGCATCGGCATTGTAGAAGTATTGTGTAATGGCGCTGTTGGCCCCGGCATCCACTTTTCGTTTGAAGAATTGCATGTCTACCATTGTGTCGGGCGAGTCGGGGTGGATCTCAGGGTAAGCTGCCACCGTCAAGTGAAAATGATTGTCGCTGTGCTGCCTAATCAAGCGTATCAACGCCTCTGCGTTATTGCTTAAACGGTGATTTGCACCCGAGCCGGAAGGTTGGTCCCCGCGCAGTGCGACGATGCGGTCTACTCCATTAGCTTTGAAGCTATCGAGCATGGCCTTGATGTCATTGGCTTCATCGGTACCCATTGATAGGTGAGGGACGGCCTGATGGCCTTTACTTTGCAGGGCCGCTATTGTTTGGCGTGTACCGTCTCGAGTTGATCCACCCGCGCCATAGGTAACTGAAAAGAACTCTGGACCGAGTGAGGCCAGTTGGCTGGCAACATTGTCAACCAATTTGCTACGGCTAAGTTCATCCCGGGGCGGGAAAAATTCAAAGCTTAAGTGTTCAATATTTGCCATCTTGGATCCTAGGGAGC
>JAADHW010000054.1:12493-15411 GCA_013151695.1 Gammaproteobacteria bacterium | reverse complement strand
TCAATACCGTGGTGAAACTGTCTGCATAAGCTAAGCTAGCATCGGTATAGGTGGCGAAATACCACCCCATTGATGCGGTGCCGAGCACAATTACGGCCGTCACCGGAAAACGCTGCCTCGCGGGTAACCAGCCGACCTCTAGGGTTTGTTGCGCACGACGCATACCACCACCGCGCAACCAAAAATACCAGCCATAGGCATTCATCAATACGTAGTAAAAATTGAGCAAGACATCGGCGTATAACTTGTTTTGCATCATGACCACTACGGTCACCATGGCGTAGAGTAAGCCGAGGGGAAAGGTGAAAATATTCTCTTTGATCAGCAGCCAAACACACAGCAGCCCTGTAACAAAGCCGATGACCGCCAGCCAATTGTCAGCAATAAACTCCAATCATACCGCCACTCTACCCGTGATTAAGCAGCCTGCACCATTGACCTATCTGTTTGCAAGCATTGTCCCGGTGAGCGATCGACAGATGATTGATTTTGCGGTGAACGAGAGTTAGTAAACTCGTACGTACCATCAAGTAAGCGTACACAATTGTATTCAAGCTGGAAGGGAACCAAATCGCCTAAAGTGGTCCCCGCGGCTGCAAGCACTGCTTCGCTGAAAGGGACAAATAATTTACTCTGGGGAACTGCTTTAGTCAGTGGCATTTTACTCTAAGTCCTTGTACTCAAATGTCAAAGCGTGATTGATATGATGGCGTTCGTATAAGATTCGTCATGAACCTATTTAGCCAGTATATTCAGGATCTAAATGGTATAAAAAAGTGAAGCTGGCAAATTAATCATGGAGATATAAGGGAAACTGAGCGTGACGTAGTTCGCACTTTGCACTCTCGCGCGACAAAACCGTTAGAATCCACCAACGCCCGGAGCATATGGAGGCTCGCTTGGCCAAAATTATAGCGATAGTTGAAGATGATCCCGATCAGCGTTCAAATTATGCTGATGCGATCACAAAAAAAGGCTACACCGTAAACACTTACGGGAGCCGCGAAGAGGCCTTAGAAGGTTTCGACGAGCTGCTGCCTGACCTGGCCATCCTAGACATCATCCTTGGTGAAGAGGTAGATGCAGGATTTCAGTTATGTCGAGACTTACTCACCCGTGCGCCTGATCTACCGGTGATCTTTCTAACCGAACGGATTGATGAGATAGACAAAATATCTGGACTGCGTTTAGGCGCTTGGGACTACTTACCTAAACCGATTTCACTCGATTATCTGGCTGAACGTATATCTTCACTGCTGCGAATTAGTGAAGTTCGAGATCAAGACCAAGGCGCGCAAAGTGATACCGCAAAAAAAATAGGTGAGTTGTCCTTAGACCAGGACGCGCTTTTGGCTTCTTGGCAAGGGCAACGTATCGACCTCTCAGGTACTGAATTTCGCATGCTGGCAAAGCTGGTGCGAATGCCTGGCCATGCTGTGAGTTATGAAACACTCATGAACGCGACTATGCAAAGTCTCGTGACCAATAACACCATTAACACTCACATGCGTAACATTCGCAAGAAATTCGAAAAGATCGATGCCAGTTTCTCTTGTATCAAAAGTGAATATGGATATGGCTACCGATGGTCACAACAGTAATTTTCCGATGAGCACGGCGATTCGATGCGTATAGGAAATCGAATACGTGGGCCACGCCTGGGTACCAAATTGGCACTCCTAGGCTTGGCGCTGTTAATTGTACCCTGGTTCAGCTATCGCCAATTGGTAGAGATGGAACGCCTACTTATCCAAGCTCAATCGGACACGCAACTCAAAACCGCGGCAGGCATTTCTACCTTACTCAACGGTCGCGAAGACCTATTTAATGATTTGCCTCTTAATCTTGAGGATTTTGAACCTCTTTATGCACACCCATTGCAAAGCAATATTCGACTAGATGGAAACATAGACGAATGGGATGAAAGCATTGCAGATGCTTATCTCCAATTCGAACCCAGCGACAATAGGAGCGACGGAAAATTTCAACTTTTGCTCGGCGAACGCGCTAACCAATTGTTTGTGCATATTCGCATTGAAGATCAACGCTTGGTCTATCGAGACCCAGACTATCTTCGGCTAGACAATTCTGACCACATTCGCTTGCACTTTATCCGCGCAGACGGCGAAGACGGGCGTGTTTCTTTAGTGCCAGAAGAATCTGGCACAGTGACCGGTTTCGAGATGGACGAGCAGTGGCAATTTGCTGCATCCGGCAACGCTGACAATCGTATCCAAGGGTTTGTCAAATACGAAGACGGCGAAATCATTGTCGAATTTCGCTTTCCTTTAGAGCTACTCGGGTCGCGCCGATACTTTGGCTTAACTTGGGTTGATGTGGACGATCCCGTCAGCAGAGACATCGTGGGTACCACTCAGACACTCCCCACTGGAGGTAAACAGAATTTTAATCTAGTTGTATTAAGCTCTCCTGAAGTCCGTAACATCATCCAAGGTCTTGGTTATTCGGGTGCACGCATTCTCATTATCGACAGTGAGAAGCGGGTGCGCGCTGAAGCCGGTGCCATTCAAGTTTCGCGAGAAACCTATCAGCCACAAACCTGGTATGAACGCGGGGCTGTATTTTTCGAAGGTTTCCGCCCCTGGATTCACGCTGTCATCGCCGGCGAAGGCTACGAAGATAGGCAAAACACCACACAAACCCAGATGACAGCCGGAGACCGCGCTATAGAGTCCGCCCTTGCAGGAGAACCTATTGCACTACGTAGTCGAATTGACGAACAAGAGATTATCCTCGCCGCCCAGCCGATCATTTCAGAAGATGCGGTGATTGGAGCGGTAGTAGTGCAACAAAATATCGACGACATATTGTCATTCCAGCGCAGAGCCTTAGACCAGGTCATGCTTGGCTCTGCACTCAGCTTGCTTGCGGTATTCATCGCCTTAATTGCCTTCGCT
>JAADHW010000054.1:0-12479 GCA_013151695.1 Gammaproteobacteria bacterium | reverse complement strand
TATTAGAAACTTACGACGTGAAGCAAGTGCTGCCATCGATTCATACGGTCGACTACGCACCAGCGAACTGCAAAACGAAATGGAAGCCGGCGACGAAATTGGCGACTTAGCGCGCAGCGTCTCCAATATGCTGTCTCGTTTGCATCGACACAACACCTTCCTCGAAAGTATGCCACGCACGTTACGCCACGAAATCAACAACCCTCTCAACACATTGAGTACTTCGCTACAGAACTTAGCCTTAGAGTTCGAAGAAATAGAAAACAGCAAATATTTAGACAGTGCAAAGCGCGGAGTACATCGCATCGGCTCTATTGTGCAAAATCTTGCAGACGCAGCAAATTTAGAAGAATCCCTCGAAGCAGAAGAGTTAGAGCTCATTGATCTCGATCAGCTGTTACAAAACTATGTCGCCAACTGCCGTTTGGTACACAAAAATTGTAAGTTTATCTATCGCGGCCCAGGCATGCCGGCTATTGCTGAGGTCTCAGATTTTCGCATAGAGCAGATGCTCGACAAAATAATTGATAATGCGATCGACTTTCATCGACAGGACAGCGCCATTCGAGTTCAACTTGATTGTCTGCGCGATCAGCTTCAAATCACAGTTGCAAATCGCGGTCCTATGTTACCAGAGACCGTGGAAAAATCGGTATTTGACTCAATGGTCAGTTTACGGGGGCAGCACAACAGGTTGCACTTTGGGCTAGGTCTATACGTTGTACGTATCATCGTTGAACATCATGGTGGCTTCGTTCGCGCGATGAATCTCGCTGACGGATCGGGTGTGGCTGTTATGTTGCAGCTTCCGCTTGCTGAGCCTGCACCAGAAACAAACCGTTTGGTTGCCCCGATTATACCCAGCCGTGTCGCAAATTAAGCTCGTTGGTACTGAGCATCTAAGGTGATGCCGTCACTGCTGGTCACCTCGCCTCGGGAGACCATGTACTGCATCGCGGCAAGTACGCTACGAGCAGCGGCTGGATACATAAATTCAGGCGTGTCTTTATACATCGCCGGAACCATCTCATTAATGTTCACAATCCCTTCATCTAAGCAGCGGAAAATTTGCACCTCACGCTCGCGGCGATGATCAATGAAGGCCTGCACATGTGCTTTCGGGTCATCAATTATTGGGCCGTGGGTCGGCCAATAGGCTACATCGTCGCGCTTCAACAATAATTCAAGGCTGTTCATGTAGTCCGACATATCACCATCAGGAGGAGAAATAATGCTGGTAGACCAGCCCATGACATGATCACCGGTAAAAAGCACTTTGTTTTCTCGCAATGCAAAACACATATGGTTGGACGTATGCCCAGGGGTATAAACACATTCAACTGACCAATCTCCACCCTGGATTATGTCTCCGTGTCGAACCTGCTCGTCGGGATTAAATTCCATATCACCGCCCTCTTCCACAGGCACCCCTTGCTCGATTTTTCCTGCACCGTGTGGACCGTAGGCATAAGTCGGCGCATCGCAGTGCTCTTTTAGAATTCGACAACCAGGCGAATGGTCCATGTGCGTATGGGTAACCAATACATGGCTGATACGCTCACCTTCTAGCGCATTGAGAATAGCTTGGATGTGTTCGGAATCTGCTGGGCCTGGATCAATGACTGCAACTTCACCAGTTCCAAGAATGTAGGTCCCAGTACCATATAGAGTAAAAGGGCTGGGGTTATTTGCGATGACTCGGCGTATGCCGGGAGCGATCTGTTCAGCTTGGCCATATGAAAATTTTAGCTCTCGACGAAACGGAATCTCAACTGCCATGGAAATGTAACCCTTGAAGCGAAACGCGAGGCAATATATGTCGCTACATCGTCAAAATCAATGAAAACCATGGGAAATTAAAACACCACAATCGCCAGCAGTAATATTCCTGCCGCGAGGGCAGCGCCTATTACCCATGGTTGTATACGACCCAGAAGTTCATGTTGTTCAATGTTCTCATCAGATAGATTTTTAAAAACAAAACTCACTCGTCCGATACGAATGATATCTCCATCCTTCAACGTTGAACTATTGGCTTCAGTCCCATTGACCTTAATGCCATTGGTGGACATCAGATCGGTTAAAGTCACCCCTTCGGGTTTCATAGACAGCTGTGCGTGTTGCTGTGAAATGCTTGCGTCGTCTACAACAATCTCACAATCCTCAGCTCGACCGATAACAGAATCTCCAACCACAATCCTAAAGACTGTACCGTCCACCGGTTGCGAAGCCCCAAGTAGAAAGGCACCAATTTCATTGAGTAAAGGTACTTCTAACAACGGCGCTTGCGCAGCCTCGCGGTCTTCACCATCTGCTGAGACAAATTCCGTGCTGTCTGATGGTGTCTTGGGCGGAGCCAAAGCAGTGCCTTTGAAAGGTTCTTCAAATTGCTGCACCGGGGTAAGATCGCCACCCCGGCCTATCAACTGAAAATTGATCTTATCAAAAGAAATAATGTCGCCATGAAAAAGTAAACCACCGCCAACTAAGGGCAACCCATTCACTCGCGTCCCATTTGCAGAACCTAGATCCTGCAACCATATAAAGTTATCGCGTTCAACAAAGCGAGCATGGAAGCGTGAAATGTGGTGATCCATCACAGTGATGTCAGCGGAATCTGTGCGTCCCACGGATACTTCGCCTACAATTGCATAGCTGTCTTCACCAAGTTCCGCGTACAACGACCAAGCTTCTGCTTCGCTTGCGTGTTCAATCTCCGTGCCAATTTGGGTAGTAGTTTGGCCAACCGTAACAACGTCACCAATGATCACTTGTACTGGTTTGTCAGTTTCAACACCGTTTAAGTTAAGCGTGTTACCGGACAATGGAATGAGCACGGGGCCGCGCTCGGACAAATCTATTCTCACATGAAAATCCGCGACATCTTCTCCAGGCACAATAACATCGTTATCAAGATGATTGCCCATAGTCATACTGTCTTCGATGGGTATCGTCTCACCATCCACATACATCAAGTACGTAATTGGCGCCATCGGGTTTGTCATTTCGACTCCCAGCTATCACGAAGTTCAACCCACTCCAAAACATCCGGCGTGATGGTCAGCGCTAAGTCTAGGTATTGCTTGGCGTCGGTTCGCAGATCAAAGGCGTAGGCGTCTTTGGCTACGGCAGCAAGCCTTTGCGCACATCGACGCAGCAGCTCTAACGCTTGAGTATTACCTGGATCTATTTGTTGCACATCGCGCAATCGTGAAACAGCGTTATCTGTCACAGGGGCAGTGAGGAAACCTTGTATCATGAGCTCAGTTGCTGCGCGTAAATTTTCTTCTATTGATATTCGGCGGGCACGCTGTTCTTCTAACCGACGTCGAATTTCGTTGACACCTTCCGCAACTAGTCCTGCTGCGGCAGCTTGGCTGACTAGATTGTCCACCAGCTCAAGCTCACCTTCGATTAATAATTGATCTGCATCAGCCGCAATTTGTGAGGTAATTTCATTAAGCCCTTGGGTAGCAACCACGTTGTTTGGATCTATCGCCAACACTCGATGATAAAGTTCTGCCGCATTCTCCCCTGCCGGTACAATCAGTTGATCGTCGCTACGCAACCGACGAGCCTGCTGCAATAAATCCTCAATCTCAGTTTGTGCTGTCGTGGCTTGGGAAATCAATTTGCGCAAATCATCTAGCGCTTCAAGCTTTCCATGAGCGGCAGTTGCCCGCTCAAGCAAACTTATTGCCTCACCAACATCGCCCTGCGTTACTGCCGCTGACGCCAGTGCGGCATAATGCACAGCCAGTTCTTCTAGAGCTTGTTGTGCCGCCTCATGATTAGGTGCCAATCTCAAAACTTCTTGATAAGACTGAATAGCAGCGGTTGCGCTGGGTAAGTCAGATAAACCATGGCTGGTAAGAAGTGACTGCGTACTCACCATTAAACGTTCCGCACGCCCCCTATTTTGATGTCGAACATTCAGTTGTACCCAATCTATATCGTCAGGAAAAACTGTCTGCGCGGACGACAGTCTTGTGTCCGCCAACTGCAAATTACCTTGCAGTAAAGCTTCATCAATACTCGCCTTCCAATCTTCGGCCAAACCAGCAACAGCTTGTTGAGCACCAACGTGATCTGGATCAATGGCTAACACGCGGCGGTAAGCGGCCACTATGGCCGGTAGTGCTTGATTTGGGTCTTGTCGTAGTGATTGAGCCTCAGCCCACGCAATCGCAACAAGTGGGTTTTCGGCGAGCCCCAACCGAGAGAGCACTTGTTCTATGGGAATGAGGTTTTGCGTCACCGCATAGTACCCACCTCCAGCGATAGACAGGCCAAGCACCAGTACTAACAACGACGATCTTAACATTCGCTGCCGTCTCACTCTGCGCGACAAACGCTCTTGTCGTGCGGAATCAATGGGTGTGGAAAGCAAATCACCGCCGACAACACGAATCTCTTGAGTGCTGATTTCACGGGTACGTAGCGTCGTATTAGGCAGTTCGAAGTCTGCTCGAATTTGGTCCAACTTTTCGATCATCTCGCGGCCGTTTGCAAAACGTTGGTCGGCTTTTTTTGCCAGCGCCTGATCGACGACTTCTTGAAATACACGCAGGTATGAAGGTAGCCGGGGTATCGGTTCCTGTATGTGTTTGAGGCTCATTTCTACAGCAGTTTCTGCGTAATAGGGCAATGATCCAGAAAGCAGTCTATAAAAAACAACGCCAAGACTGTATAAGTCAGAGCGCCCATCGATGGTTTTTCCTGCGGCTTGTTCTGGCGATATATATTCCGGGGTTCCCAGTACACTACCCCGACGCGTGGTCGATATACTGTCTATGGCATGCGCCAGATCGAAATCAGTGAGCTTGGCGACACCATGGCTATCTACCAGGATATTTTCTGGTTTAACATCACCATGAATAGCCCCGGTTTGATGAAGATAGTCTAGCGCTCGGCAGATGTCCTTGATGATTTTAACCAGTGCCTGTAAGTGCAGACCGCGATCAACCCGATCAAAAAGATTGCCTTTGGGCAAATATTCCATGGTCAAGAAGTAGTTGTCATCAACTTGCTTAAAGTCGAACACCTTGACGATGTTAGGGTGTACAAGCTCCTTTAGAATTTCGCTGCCATGAAGGAAGTCTTCAAGCATCTGTTGCGACAACTCTTTGTTAGGTACTTTGACCGCAACAACTCGACTTAGACGCACATCTTTAGCTAGATAGACACGAGTCATTCCCCCTTCACCCAGAAGCCTTTGAATTGTCAGGCCAGGTAAATTTGGAAAACCAGATTGCTGAGAGCTAAGAGCCACTAGCGTTCACAAGAACAGCATCTTCATTGGGCAGTTGTAACAAAACACCAGTAACATGTTTGCCGAGCACGAAACGCCCTTGAGGAATAATTAGCTGTCCATCCAAGCTTACCGCCATGCCTTCACCATGGGCTAATCCATTAATGCATTGTGTGTTCACAAACATCCATGGTCGATCAAGATGGGTTAGCAAACACTGATCGTTATTTTGGATCTGATTAGCTTGATGCAGTTCTCCATGACGCCACAACTGTACTTCGACCGCACCGTCAGAAGCACGCTTAACCCCCCAACCATGCATTTTGTTAGCACTAAATTGGCCACGATAAACTGTACCGTCTCGCCAATAAAATATTCCGTCTCCAGATTTCACATCATCCAAAAACCGCCCAACATAACGATTGCCATTAGGCCAGCGAAATGTGCCTTTACCAGATTTTGCACCACTCTCGAAGCCTCCCTGGTACTGCCGACCATCCGTCCAGAAGTAGGTTCCTTGGCCTTGAAGAACGCCATTGTTAAAATCGCCACTGTACTTTGCGCCACTTTTCCAAGTAAAAGTACCTTTGCCAGTACGCTGTCCATTTCGAAAGATGCCTTGATAAACATCTCCATTAGCCCACGAAAAAGTACCTTCTCCGTGCATGGAGTTATTAAGAAATTGCCCGTTGTAACTATCACCGTTAAGCCATTTCAATAAACCAAGACCTTGCCTGCGATCCTGGTAAAACGCACCTTCGTAAGTTCGCCCGTCGACCCAGAAATAGGTGCCTTCGCCATGCAGTTTGTCTGCTTCAAACCGCCCTTCATAACGATTACCGTCAACCCACTCGTAGACTCCCTGACCGCTACGCAAACCATCCACGAGTTCGCCGGTGTATATATCACCGTTGGGTAACTCTATACGCTTTGCATAACTGGGCAACGTAAAAAATAGACATGACACACTCAGTGCCGCAATCAGAACCTGGGATAGTCTCCGAAACAGACTATGCAAGGCGTCGTATTTGAATCGCATCACTTTTCTGATCAGCCAATACATCTGAGATCACCACGAGCTTTGAATTTGATGGCAAGCCTTCCCGGTTTTTCAGCACATCAAATGCGCGCTGAAGTGTTTTTTCTGGGTCTGAACTGAATGCTGTGCGGTGGGCGTACACTGCTTTATTCAAGGCCAAACGGCGACGAGTTTGGCTGTGATTTGTAAACGCGTAAATAGCAACACGGGCCGGGCTCGAGCTGGTCACAAAGTCGGCCATTATACCTCGACGTGTAATCACAACAATACCGTCAGCTTTGATAGATTCAGCCAGCGCCACGGCATGAATAGCCACATGCTGCTTATCGTTGGTAACAATGATGTCTTTTTCATACCCTAAACCCGGGAATCGTTCTGTTCGATACGCAATGGCGCTGAGTTGTTCTACACATCGAACCGGATGAACACCCACACTGGTTTCTCCGGAAAGCATCACCGCATCAACACCTTCATAAATAGCATTCGCAACATCGGTGACTTCAGCACGGGTGGGAATGGGGTTTTCGATCATTGACTCAAGTAAATGTGTCGCGACAATGCAGCGTTTCCCCCATTTTGCCGCGGAATGAACTATGCGCCGTTGCACGTTTGGTAAATCTGCAATATCCGTCTCAATACCCAGATCACCTCTAGCCACCATCACACCATCTGACAACTTGACAATTTCGTGGATGTTATCAACGCCTTCTTGATCTTCAATCTTAGCGATTATTTTGATTGTATTTGCTTTACTGCCAAGAATCTCACGCAACTGTTGCACGTCGGATGGCTGGCGTACGAATGATAGAGCAATAAAATCGACGTCGTTGTCGATGCCAAAAGCAATATCCTTACGATCTTTTTGTGTGATTGCCGGTAGATTCACTCTCACCCCAGGGAGGTTGACGTGCTTTCGACTGCCTAACATGCCACCATCAACGACGCGACATTTCAAACGATTAGCAGATTTCTCCAGCACCTCAAAATTAATCAACCCGTTGTCCAGGGTGACAATTTTCCCCACGGAAACCACATCAACAAGCTCATTATAGTTAACGTAGATTGACTTCGTTTCTACTAGGGCTGGATCGCGAACGGTAAGGGTGACAATTTCACCCTTAGTTAGCTCCATTGGCTGCTCTAGAACACCTGTTCGGATTTCCGGTCCTTGGGTGTCCAACAAGATTGCCACGGGATATTGAACCTGGCGATTCAATGTTTTTATCCAGTTAATTATCTGCAGTGCACTGGCGTGGTCAGAATGCGACATATTGAGTCGCACAACAGCCATTCCGGCCTCCTGCATCTTCTTCAAGATGGGGAAGCTAGCGGTCGCTGGACCGATGGTACAGACTATTTTCGTGCGTCGTTTAATCATACAAAGACCTATTCATAGCTACACCTTAGATGCGATTAACATCGCTGTCATCTCCTTTACTTGTTTACGCTTCACGCCAAAACGCTTGCGCCCGAGAGATAATCTCACTCGATCGAATACTTTCCGAACGCCAATGAGCTGGGAAAAATCGCTGCACGTTGGGTTGGTTAAATCTGTCATCGACAAGACAGATGATACCTCGATCATTCGGACTTCGTAGTAAACGTCCCGCGGCTTGGATATTCTTTACCAAGGCGGGTTGAATGTAAGCTACCGCCTGCCCCAGTTGTTTGTCACCGATGCCTGCAAAGTGTTCGGCAATCAGGTCTCTGTACAAATTTGGTGGCGGCAATCCAAGCCCAACCATCACCACACCACATAGTTGAGATGCCGAGAAATCTACAGATTCTCCCAAAACACCCCCCATTACGATACACAACAAAGCAGCATCAGTCCCTTTGAACTGCTCCAACAAGGCTTGAGTTTGCTCTAGTGTTTGCCCAGCTTCTTGGTACAGCACTTGGTGAGAACCTCGCCCCAAACTCTCAACGAACATTTGTAGGTATGCATAGGATGGGAAAGCAACTAGATATCTTCCTTGTTTTGTCTCCATCAAATCTTTTATGAGCTGAATCAAATTAGGTAGGCTGTGTTGCCGTTGCCTATAGTACGTGGGCACATCGTCCACCACCAATACTCTAACTTGATCTTCGGCAAACGGGCTGCGTGCACGCTCGGCAGCCGCATTGTCGTCCTGCCCATGCAATTTTTGGTACAAATGCAGTGGTGTCAAAGTGCCAGAGAAGCGGATCACGCCACCATACTGAGCCAGTGTATCGCGTATATAGGGCCCAGGATCAAGACATCGCTGGGTAACAATGATGTCTCTTCCTGCAGCAAAAATTGTATGAGCAAATTCGCCTTCACTGACCCAAGCTTGCGATCGCTGCCAGCGCAAACAAGCAAAAAACACATCCGCAAGCTCAGGATAATTCTGCAACTCTATAGCTGTTTCTTGCACGGCAACTAAAAATTTAGAAATGGCCCTAGAAATAGGCAGTAACAATGCAGCATCTATTTGAAACTCGCCCTCTCCATTTAGCCTGCGAAGTTTCAACAGCGCCCGATCGATGGATGCCAAACGTTTTGATACGAGCGTGTGACGTGTTGTTTTGGCATAAAGAACAGTCTCGCGCTTTAAACGCACCTCAAGCATGTCTGCAGTACGAGGGCTAAGTTGATGAGCCTCATCTACTAACAGATGCATGTCTTTGTGACCCACAAAACGTTGTAATCGAACCACAGGATCTAGGATATAGTTATAATCGCCAATAACTATATCCGCCCATAACGCTGCATCTAACGAAAGCTCAAACGGACAAACCGTATGAACTTGAGCAACCTCTAGTACAGTTTGCTTATTTGCAACACCTGATTGTTGCAGCATAGAGATGGCCGCATTCACCCGCTCAAAGTACCCTGACGCATATTGGCACCGTTGTGCATCACAAGGCATGCCTTCCACAAAACAAACTTTTTCTTTTGCAGATATTTCAATCACATGCAGCCGTTTACCTTCAGGATCAATTTGTGCCACAGCAGTTAACGCAGACGCAGCTCCGACATTACGACTTGTTAAGAAAAAAATCTGTTGTTCAAGTTCTTGCGACTTTATCCCTGGAAATAGAACCGCCAGAGTTTTGCCACTACCTGTTGGCGCTTCCAACAACAGATTCTCCTTGTTGCGCAACGCTACATACACACGCCGAGCAATGGCCTTTTGACTACGCCGGTATTTTTCAAGGGGGAAGGTGCACTCTTGCGCCCAAGCTCGTCGCACCGCATTACGTTGCAAATGACGCTCAATCCTTGTGGCATAACAAGTAAGGGCAAACTGGAGGTAGTTAACCGCCTGTACAGTTGTTGGCTGTTCTTCAAAGCACAATTGCTGGGACGTGTCGGCATCAATGTAGATTAAACGGATGGTAATATTGCGCAGCGGTGTTTCGTTTGTTGCGTACAAACCTGCGTACAACCATACTTGAGCCCAATCAACCAAATCTGGGTATAGGGGTAACTCACCGCAACATTTGTACTCTTCAACACAAACGGTATCTGCTGTACGCAACAACCCATCCATTCGACCACTCAGCATGTGAGTACGCCCACCTACTTTAAAATCTACTTTAACTCCCACTTCACATCGATAATCGTTGTACTGTTCAAGGAGAAGCTTCTGCGCCTGGCGCTGTGCTTGTATACCTTCCTCAGGTTCAACTGCACGTCCTAGGCGCGGCGGATAGAGGTCTCCTTGCCGAAATACAAACTCAGCCAATTGACGAACCGATAGGTTACCTCGCATAACTATTAGGACGTTACCTTAGCCAACTGAAGCTTTAGCACCCGTGCTGGAATTCCAAATCGTGCAAAGTAGCTGAACCAAATTCTCTGCCCCGGTTGGAGCTGATCGTTGGGGCCTTTTACCTCGATGAGTTCGTACCCACCATCTACATACCCAACCAGAAGATCAGGAAAACCAGCGCGTCGCGAATTGAGATTACGTATTAAAAACCCACACAATGTACGTAAGTGAGAAGCGGGTATTAAACAAAGAATCTGTTCGAGACGAACTTCATCTAACATTGACCAATCTACAAGAACATTGGCTTTGCCCATTTTAGCCTTAGCCACAGATTGCACGTGCTCGACAAAAGACTGGTCATTGGACGTTACATTCTCAATAGTGGAAATAATTTTGGCACGAGTTGTGGCAAAGTCTGGAAAATAAAGATCGTTGGGACCCGCTTGGAATGGGTTAGTAAAAGCTCCAGGAATATCGGCAAAGATGGCAGGCCAATAGAGGAGCCCGGTTAAGGTTCGAATTAGGCTGTTTTCAACATGATAGCCGCATTGAATCTCGCCAAGTTCGTGCAACAAGTTAAGTGCCTGGGATTCGATATTTCGACTCGCGTGATCAATTTCTAACTCCCAAACTTCCGGCTGGAAGCCACCATTACGTTGACCAAACCTATCAGCAAACAAGATTTCTTCTTCAACTGTGGGCGATTGGCGCAATTTTTCTAACGCAATGTGACACTCCAGATAACGGCCTTGTTTGTGCAAAATGCGGATGATGCGTTCTCGTGCCGGATATTTGGCCACGTTTGCGTATATAGATAGAGCAGCGTTCTTATCGTTTGTGCGCTCACACCATTTCCCTAGTCGTAGTAACGTCCGCTCTCGTCGGGCATTGGCATAACGTTGTGAGGGTATGGCCAGCAAGAGTTGATGAAGCTCTGTAACCAGAGCTGGACATTCGTCTAATCTTGAACACATCTCACTCAAATAGCGGTGATGTAGATCTTCTGCCAACATTGCCGGGTCGCAAAATAGCACTGCTTTCAGCTCAATCGCCTCATACTCGATCAAACCTAAGTCGCGAATCACAAAACTCGACCAATCTTGCTGGGCGTCACCGAAATACAACAGCCGTACCAGCCACCATAAATGTTCATCCGCTACCCGTAGCCAAGACAGCGAGCCGGTTACCGCGCGCAGTACTTGTCGGTCGGAACGCCCACTCAGCAAACCCTCAATTAGTTCCGCCTTGCGTATCGTGCGTTTACCCGCCGGATTGCCCATTAAACTAAGCAATTCCGGCTTACGCATAAGCTTGAGCACCACATCTGCAGGCCCATGTGGATTGATGCTGATAAGTTTTGCTGTAGCTAAGCTTTTCAACCCGCCTGCCAAGTCAGATACTTCCGTGTAATCTAGTGTATCCAAGCGGATACATAGGCCCTTTCTGGTCAGAATACGAGCAAACAGACGTTGTCCGTCGTCGCTCAACGCCAAATACGTCTGCAGCGTAGAAACTTGATGCGCCTTCAACAGATGCGCATAGCGATCCAAGACAAACCCTAGCAACGTTCGGCAGTTATTTTGGTAGTAGTCTTTCGGGGGTGGCCTGTCGGGCGTTAACATGCAACAAGCTATCGAAATCAATCCAGACTAGGAGAGCACTCCTTGAGCAATACTTCAAGTTTTCCCTACTGCATCGCTACTATAGTCTCGCAGAAAGCCATCGACACGATGTTAGAAACAACCGGGGAAGGCTCCTATCGAGATGATAACCCGTGGCTCGTCGCCAACGATCTATTTGTCGCCTCCCAACAGCAGCAACTCATGCTGCCAATCTTATTCGCACGCAAAGTAACTCTGGGCTCGGAAGAGCAAATCCTATTTAGCCATTGGAGTAAGATCCAAAACATTGAAGTAATTGAGCTGCACAAAGGCCAGTGGAGGAGTCGCTGTCAATTTACACCGCTGCAACCCATCAATCCCATATGGGAAAGTATGGACAGCCTATTTCTTCAGGCCAGCGATAATCAGATGGAACGTGAGGTCAGAGAAGGCGTGCGTATTTGGCGAATGGCATTAGATGAACATCACATTCACCCCTACGCAATATGCGAAACTCCGGCGTTTATCTTAGAAAGTGAGCGGCATTAGGAGCCTTAAGAGATGGCCTACCCAGTAACCTGTTCTAACTTTCCGACGAACTAGCAGCTTTAGGTTCCCCATGAATACGCAACCACACCTCTTTACGATGTACGGTGGATTTTTTAGGCGCATCTATCCCCAGATGTACCTGGCTGCCTCGAATTTTTAGCACTTTCAACTCTACTTCGTTATCGATCATTATCGATTCACCAGCGCGTCTGGTTAAGACCAGCATAAATGTTCCTCTCGCAATCCTGTTCTGCTAGCAGTCAATTTTCCTGGTGTTGTACCGCTGTTCTGTGATGTTC
>JAADHW010000148.1 GCA_013151695.1 Gammaproteobacteria bacterium | reverse complement strand
TGTACGTCATCCCTGGCCATGGCCATCCTACCAACATGGACCAGGTGCGCCGGTATACCAAAGACTATCTGCTGTTTATTCGAACCGAAGTGGCAAACTTACTCGACGCCGGTGAAGACTTACAGGCCGCTTACGAACTTGATCAATCCCGTTTCTCACATCTCGACACCTTCAAGGAACTGGCAAGCAGAAATGCGGGTTACGTATTCGAGCAAATGGAATTCGAATAGGACTACGGACGCACCAGTACATAGCCGGCACTGACCTGATCCAAAATTCGAGCCACGCCGGTGCGCACGGGAATTGCGTGCTCGGACAGTTTTGCCCGACTACCAGTGCTGAGCTCCATGGTGTCTAACGTATTTTCACACACATAAAAACGTACGCCATTTTCAACAAGACTTGAGATACGTGACTCGTAGGGACTTCCGGAAAATAGCAGCCGTACTCCTTCACCAAATGCCACTATTTCTATGTCAATGTTATCGGGCCCGCCATAGTGCTTGATCAAATTGTTGGCAACATCAAGTACCACTGACTCACGCTGCTGGTCGCTAAGTTGTAGAACCACATGGGCCTGTGCAAACGGCTTTAAATCACTCGAAGCGTGTGCAATTGCTGGGGACAGCGACGCCAAAAGAAAGACAACAAACACCCCCATCTTCACGGCGGCCACTCTTATATTCAAGTACTGCACCTACCTACAGAACCTTCTCTTGCCAAACGTTTTCTTCAGTATCTGCCTGCTGGGCTGCCAACTCTCCCTGCACTCTGGCTTGGTCTGCGAGTTGAATCGCACGATCTTCATTGCCATCAACAGCCGCTGCTTGGGCCTGTTTAAGTAAACTATCAGAGGTACTCCAAGCGTGGCCTTTGTTAGCGGCTACACCAATCGCCATAACCGCCGCTGCATGCGCTTCTTCGTAAGAAGCGCTTGGCGTTAGTTCATCTGTGATCACTGACAACGGTGCGGAATTACTGGGCGTCAGCTCGTATTCACGCTCCGCCGATTGACCGCAGCCACCGACCAAGAGCATCAGCAAAATCAAGTATGTCCAGTTCATAGTTACGCTCCAGTCTTAACGGCGTGATGATGGTCCGTTGAGCTCAAACCCATTGCTCATGTATGTGAGGAAATATTCGAGATTTCTATATTCATCACTTTGTGACTCAAACGGCCTGGCCCGAACCTGGGAGTTACATTCCACAAAGCGTCTGTGTAGTGTCACGATCTCACCCCAAACGGTGCGATAAGCTGGGAAATGAGTTACTTGCCCCACGGTTGTACTAATAGGATCTGCACGAAGTGACAAGCCTACCACTTGCACATGACAACTGCTGCAAGAGAAATTTAACTGGCCACGACGCGAATAATAAAATTGTTTGCCGGCATCATAAGCGGCTAGAGCCTTCGGGTTATCGTTGGGAACCTGTACATTGATGGTATTTCCGCGAGAGGTATACGCCATGTAGGCGGAAATTGCCGTCAATTCTCCTCGCAGATAGGGTAACGGCTGTTCACCATTTTCCTCGCGACACTGGTTGATGGCCAATTCAAGCGTAACCACCTTGCTGGTATCGTTGTCGAAATAGGGATAATTTTGTTTGATGCTCAGACCGTTATTTTCGAAACAGTCGGCGTAGGAATTACCATTCGCAAATGGCGTGTTGAAATACGCCTCACCCTCCTCCACGGCTATCTCATAGGGAGGAAAATCTTCCAGCTCGAGCCACTGCGCACGAGCACCCTCGTCAAACGCGTACAGTCCGTTAGCAAATTCTTCCGGCGCCACATTGGGAAACCGTTTTTGGTAAAAATCCTGCATGGCCTGAAGGTCTTTTTCCGGGCCCGCCGAAGCGGGTTGAGTCGCCAAAAGGCCAGTAGCCATTAGTATGATGACAAACACTCTGATCACTTATTCACTCCCGGATACAAGCTACGCTGACACCCCATCCCACACCTTTGTGAGTGCGCACATCTACTTAAAAACAGCTTCGATGGCACTTGAATCACCTTTGTTATCCCGCCAGTGCACATTAATTGTGTCCCCAACTGCGGCGCCCAGAAACGAAAAGGACACAAACGGATTTTTGGAAACTGCCGGTCCCCAATAGGCAGTAAATACAACGTCGCCGTTGTGTTGTGCAACAACGTCGGTGATGTAGTGTGCAGGCACCCGTTCGTTAGTTGCCGGGTCGCGCCGAAATCCTGCCTCCATCTCATGGGGCATTAACGCTTTCACTTCTGCAATATCACCCTTCATCTTGGCTCTAATTTTGATGGGTTTACCCATAATGTCCTACTCCTATCTTCATTTAACCACCACAACTAACCACCGCAGCCGCCAATGGTAACTTTGACATCTTTTGATGCGCTGTAGAGTTTTCCGTCGGCTTTAACAATGGCGAGTACCTGTGAACTCTCACCCATCTTGATGCGCACCGAAACATTGGCTACCGATCTTGGCCCGAGTGCAAAAGAAGCCGCCAGTGGCGTTGGGTTGTTTGCAACCACTACGCTAATAGATTCAACGTTTTCAAGATCTGTGCTAATCGTCACCGGCACCACAGCACCATTTTCCGCTATCTCCGGTATTTTTAAAACCACACGATCACTCGCTGCTGGCGTCTCACCAAACAAACTAGCCATTGCTTGGTCACCATCAGTTGCTGCAAATGCCTTGTCTGGTCGTGCAGCGAACAAAATTCTTGGCACCGCCAGCAACACCCCAACTGCCATCACCTTACGAATAAAAAACCTTCGATCAATTTTCATTAGATAAACTCCGGTTAAAGGGTGAGGACAAAGTCGACCACAAGATCGATTTCTTCCTCTGTCAAAATTCTATGCCGACCGAAAGGCGGCATCGTTGTGGTTGAAATGAGCGCCGATGCATCCCATATTTGCGCCCTAAGTTTCATGCGATCTGGATAGCGAACTTTCATCATGATAAGTGGCGGAGCAACATTGCCAGCCATTTCACCCCCAGCAACAACATGGCAAGCCAAACAATTGCCCTTGCCCCGTGCAAATGTAAGTTCTTTACCTCGCTCAATTTTGTCGGCAGCATCACTACTGAGCGCCGGCTCTGCCCAACCCAATTCAGCCGATGTTATCACCAGCAAGAGAATTGGAACCATATACTTGGTCATAAAGTGTCCTGCATTAGTTTCTGTATAAGCGCGCCTCGGACTATGTCTCAAAAAGCTCGGAGGCTCCCGAGACCTGCTATTCCATTTCGAGATCGTCGCGCACTGCATCTAGCCCTGCTATAGCACATTTCTCATCAATTTCTCCTGACGGTGCGCCACTCACGCCAATGCCACCAAGAATACTACCGCCGATGTTAATCGGAATTCCACCCGCACTCAAAATCAAACCGTCCAACTTCGCAACCTCATAGGCCCCCGTAAACCGTCCCTTGAGTTGTGATAAAGGGGTGTTAAATACCATGGCCGTATGAGCTTTTTGCTTGCTAACAGGCAAAGTAATGTCCATCGCTAACACATCCCGCAAGACAACCTGTGCATGGCCACCTCTATCGACAACCGTCACCGCAATCTGTACACCTTCTTTTCGACATTGCTCTATTGTCGCTTGGGCTATTTTCAATGCGGTTTCCAATTTCATGCGCTTAATCGGAACCGTCATCGATTGATCTTGCGCAACCACTGGAAGACTGCAAAACGAACCCAGCACCAACACCAGAACAAGCTTCATTGGTAAAAATTTCATAACCATATTAATCAGCCCTGAATAATTTGTGTTGTGGCCGCAGCAATAGCTTTGTCGAGGTAGAATTCATAATAATCTATATCTCGTACGCCGACGATCCTTTTACTCACTTCAAGCCCGTTGCGATCAAGAAACAATAACGTTGGCGTCACTGAAACATTATAACGGGCGGAAAACTCGCGGCCACTGACGCGCTGACCGTCAAAATCTTTGAGTTGGAAATCATCATCCAAGCTAACTTCCCGTAAAATTGCCCGGTTCTGTAGGTCACCTGCCGCTGTCATTGGCCCCAACACCTGGCGTCGCAGCTGGTGGCAAAATTCACAACTGCTAAGGGAAACAAAAATAATAATTGGCCACCGATTTTGCGATGACATTTGCGCTTCAACTTGCAGTGCCACTGCAACTTCAATATTTTGATGTTTGGGTGGCACCACGTCAGCGCAGGCGGTAACTGACAAGAGGCTAGCTAACACCGCAACAACCAAGACACGCCTAGCAATACGGCTAGACATGGGATACAAAAAAAATTCTCTTTGGTCTGGTCGCAAAACAATATCGGACGCATCTAAAGATCATGTAAAACACCATCACCCCACTCTTGGTTGTTGCCGATACTGAAATGCACAACGGCAGCACCAAATTCATAGCCGGGAAGCCATTCGGTACTAGGTGTGGTTACGGCAATGAATACATCCTGCAAATTTTTCTTCAAGCTAGACCGCGGGTACAATGACAATATACGTTTCAAGAGTAGGAAAAGAATTCACTAATCGCGCAATTACTGGCACTTTTTTGTCAGCCAGGTAAGCCGCTCCGTTAGCTCTCAACCTCCCCTACGATAACCGTGGACACAATCTCAAAGCGGCAGCAAGCGCCGCGCGCGATAGGCGACTTAGCGGAAATGTGTATCTTAATTTCAAGGATCCGGGTTGTCGGGATAGGCTAATACAAAATTGTCGCGGTTCGGCATCTGCACTTGCGCCAAAGTTTGGGCGTCCATTATTTCGTCTTCATCGATGATGCCGTTCAAAAATAACAGGTAGGCTGTCACCGCATACGTCTCTTCATTTGTGAGTGTGCCTGAAAGATTATAAGGCATCGCGCGACGAATATAGTCAAATACCGTGGTGGCATAAGGCCAATAACTACCTACCGTTCTAATAGGTGTTGAACCACTCATTGAACCGTGGCCACCAACAAGGCGATTGTTCAGGCTTCCTGCGCCCTCGTGGCCATGGCAGGCAAGACATCGAATCGCATAAACCGCCGCTCCCGTGATGGCTGTACCGGAACCGCTTGGCAAGCCCTCACCATCCGGCGCAATGCTGATATCCCAGGCTGCTATCTGCTCTGGCGTCGCTTCTATTCCAAGGTCGGGGCCAAGGTCGGGGCCAAGGTCGGGGCCAAGGTCGGGGCCCTCGTAGGCTTGAGTAACGGGTAGCAGTTGCAGGGCCAAACCAAGCATACCAATTAGACATAAATATTTAAGCATAGACGTTAGAGACCTCACCGTTGGGCGCTACCTTCCAATTCTGAATTGCGTTGTAGTGGTAGCTACGCTTCAGTCCTTTGCTGGCAATGAACTGCTCTCTGCTGGGTTGCACAGCACCAGATTCATCAATCGCACGACTCATGATAATTGCCGGACCACCATTCCATCTCCAAGCGGCACGAAAACGTGTGAAAGCCTTATCAAACACAGGTTCGGTCAATGCTGCTCGACCCCATGTCTGACCTCCATCGACAGAGACGTCAACCCCCGCAATCCTACCAGCGCCAGACCATGCGAGACCTGAAATCTCGTAAAGGCCCGCGCCCTGCATGGGACGCCCCAACGAAGGTGCGGTGATAATCGACTTCACGTCCATAGGAAAGGTGAACATTAATGAGGAGCCGTCTGGGCGCGTGTCAGTGTATTCAGCGGTCTCATCCCTAGTCATGGTTGGACCCGCAGTGACCTTAATCCGCCGCAGCCATTTTACACTGGCGTTGCCTTCGTAACCTGGCAAGAATAATCGTATTGGATAACCGTTGGACGGTCGTAACTTTTCGCCATTTTGATAGACCGCAATCAATGTATCGTCCATTGCCTTGGCCAAAGGCACACTGCGAGTCATCGCTGCAGAATCGGCTCCTTCTGCCAATAGCCATTGCGCTTGCGGATCAACACCCGCTTCGTCCAACAAGATAGACAACGGCACACCGGTCCACTCGCTACAGGAAAGGAGCCCATGTAAGCCGCCACTTGATTTTTGCACAGGCTCAGGCGCCCAACCTACCCGGCTGTTACCTGAACACTCAATAAATTGAATACGCGACACCATGGGATAACGACACAAAGCATCCATGCTGAACAGCAACGGTCGTTTTACCATTCCATGAATAAGCAGCTGATGCGTGTCTGGGTTGATCGCAGGAATGCCACTGTGATGACGTTCAAAGTGCAACGCACTGGGTGTAATGATACCTTCGAGACTTTCCAGAGGTGTCCAAGAGCCTCCGCTGCCGGTAGTTCCCGGGTATGAAAGTATGTTGTTGCGCTTAACGCTGCCTTCAAACTCTGAACGGGTACCGTAACCACTCAATGCAGCACCGGGTACATTACTCAACTCTGGTAACGCCTGAGCTGTAGCCAACTTAGGCGTCAGCAACCCCAAACCGGTGGCGCTCAACAATGTAGCCCCTCGTGTTAGAAAAATACGTCGATGCAGCAGGCCGTTACCCGCAACAGCTTGCAACGCCGAGCTATCTGATTCTGAGTTGTCCATTTGTCACCTCGTTAGTTGGAGCGCTTGGGCGTGGCGGCAAAGATGATCACCGATGAAAGACACAATAGAGAATAGCGGTGATCATAGCCTGATTGTATTCATAACGTTAGTGGATGTGGCACCTTGTCACTATCGTGCTGCAATACACTAGGCATCCCAGGTGCCGCAATCGTTAGCCAAATAGTTGGCCAAAGCTCCCCCATAGAATGGCCACTGACAGATTTGCACGGCATACTGGCACCCAACCCGACAAATTCTCAAACTCCCCACCAGGAATTGAACTATGAGCGATGCGATCCAGAAACATATTACCGAAAGCCCAATGTCATCTTATCAGTTTCAGATCATTACTATATGCGTTGTCATCAATATGTTAGATGGTTTTGACGTATTGGTTGTTGCCTTTACCGCGCAGAGCATCGCGGCTGACTGGGGCATTCCCTATAGCTCCCTGGGGTTATTACTCAGTGCGGGATTGTTTGGGATGGCCGGTGGCTCGTTGTTTTTGGCACCTTATGCAGATCGCATCGGGCGGCGTCACATGATCTTAATCGGGCTATTCATCATCACCATTGGTATGGCAGCCTCAGCTTTTACTCAGAATGTCGAGCAACTCATCATCGCCCGACTCTTCACCGGCCTAGGCATTGGTAGCTTGTTAGCGAGTATGAATATTCTGGTTGCCGAGTACTCATCGGAGAAATATCGCAGCCTAGCGATTAGTATTTTTCAGTCTGGCTATCCAATCGGCGCGGTAATTGGCGGCAGTATCGTTGTGCTTCTCATTTCTACCTACGGTTGGCGGTCCGCCTTCTTGTTCGGCGCAATCTTGTCTGGTCTTATGATTCCGCTGGTTTATCGGCGACTCCCCGAATCGCTAGATTTTCTGGTTTCCAAACGGCCGAAGAATGCACTGGAGCAAATCAGCTCAATACTGGCCAAACTAGGTCAACAACCTATTGAGCAATTGCCCGCACAGACAGAAGTTAAGGCACAACCTTCGATCGGTGTTACTCGGTTGCTATCCGCTAGCCTGCTGCCGCGTACGCTGCTGATTTGGACATCGTTTTTTATGGTCATGTTCAGCTTCTATTTTGTACTCAGTTGGACACCCAAATTGTTGGTTGAGGCTGGTCTCTCTACCGAACAAGGCATCTCAGGGTCGGTGATATTGAGCCTTGGTGGCATCATCGGTAGTCTATTACTTGGCTATATAGCAGCGCGCGTAGGTCTACAGCGACTCGTCGGCACGTACATGGTCGCCACAAGTTTGTTGATGGTTTTGTTTGGAATGTTCAGCGGGCAGCTACTTCCAGCGTTCTCAATAGCAATAGTTTTAGGCTTCTTTCTATACGGTTCAATGGTTGGTCTATACGCGATGACACCCTCACTTTACGAAACTGAGTTGCGTACCACCGGCATGGGATGGGCCATTGGTATCGGCCGTTTCGGTGCTGTCATTGCCCCTTTCGTTGCGGGTCTAATGTTGCAGGAGGGAGTCGGTACTACTTTTATGTTTACTTTCTTTGCGGTGCCAATGGTGCTTGCGATGCTTGCGCAAAGCCAGATCAACCGACCGATTGAAGCAGTAGCAGACAAAGAGTCATCCGGTTTTTAGCAACACGATGTCAGCACAACGTATTTAGTAATCCGGTGGACCACCAGGAACGGTGGTCAAACCCAAAACCTCCCAGGTTTGCATTCCACCGCGGTACCATTTGATATTTTCGGCTGGAAACCCGTATCGCAGCAGCGTACGAATGTTACGTGGCGACTGACCACACCACATACCGTTGCAAAACAAGACCAGCGTCTTAGCCTGATCAAAATCCCACAGTTCGTCCATTTGTACAGCTCCGAACTTCGACTCCATGATGTCGCTAATGGTCAGCGGATCTGAAGTCTGAAGATTCAATAGTGTCCACGGGATACTGATAGAACCTGGTATGGTTCCTTTGGCTACCCAGTCGGAAGTGCGTGAATCGATCACCAGAATATCAGAGCTATTACTGGCACCAACAAGATAGTTCAGCATTTCCAGCTCACCAATCGTCTCTATACCCGGAGCCAGTTCCATGGGCAAAATACAAAACGGCGGACAGGCACGAGATGTGATTGCATAGTCTGCTTTCACCGTATTAGCATTGTTGGGATTACGCACAATCTGCATAGACTTGCCACGGTGAGTGACCGTCACGGCCATCTTGCTCGAGGTAATACCCACCGGTTCGCTTTTTGCGGGTTTTTCCTCAGCGACAGCGAGCATACAGTTTGTCGTACCGAGTATCAGTAAGATCAGCGAAACAGCTCTCATATTCATCTCCCTTGCTTCGGCCAGGTTTCATTCTAATATAGAGACTCTATATAGATGACAGAAGCAACGCCACCTCTTGTGGGCACGATTGCGCGATCTTGTACACACGCAATAAACACTTTCAATTGTACTTAGGGACACTCCCGCCGGAAACGGTGCAGGCGCCTGTAGGTTAAGGTTGCTTGTAGATCTCTCCACCTTTCATGACAAACACGACGTCCAACAAAGTTGTTATGTCCTCTAAAGGATTGCCATCGACAGCCGTGAGGTCAGCCAGTAAGCCAACCTCTACGCGCCCTCGGTCTGACTTACCAAGTAGATCCGCGGCGTTTAGCGTCGCCGCCTGTATAGCCTGTAGAGGAGCCATGCCCAAATCAACCATAGCCACTATCTCTGTGGCGTTTTCTCCGTGGGGAATCATAGAAGCATCCGAACCCATAGCAACTTTTACCCCCGAACGAAAAGCATTGATCAGGCTCTGTTTGGCCAAAGGGAACACCACCTCTGCCTTGGCCCGCACTGACGCGGGCATATTGTCAAATGAAATTCTGCTTAACATGCTAGTTGTAGGCACTAGGTAGGTGCCATTTTTTTTCATCAGGCGGATACTTTCATTATCAAGCATCCAGCCATGCTCAATCGACGCAACCCCGGCACGAACTGCTGCGTTGATACCCTTCGCACCCATCGCGTGTGCCGCGACGCGGATACCGTGGCGACCTGCTTCTTCAACCACCGCACGGATTTCCGCCTCTGAATACTGCTGTGCCGCCACACCTTCCTGCTGCATCATAATCCCGGCTGTCACCGCCATTTTAATGACTCTGGCACCGTGTTTAATCTGATACCGGGTCGCTTTGATCACTTCATCAATGCCATCTGCTATACCGTATGCGGGCCCCAATTCCAATAGGCCTTCCGCGCTGGCGACCCACATCGATGGGTCAATTTGTCCGCCAGTAATACTCAGTGCATGTCCGGCAGTAATGATACGCGGAGCTACAATCCAACCCTTGTTAGATGCATCCCCCAGCGCAACCGCTATCAACGTAGAACTTGGTATAAGCTGCGCAAGATCACGCACCGTGGTGAATCCTGCCATAAGGGTCACCTGCGCGCTCTGGGCACCACGTAAAGCCGCTTCAGCAGCGTTTTCCGTAAGTATCTGGGCGCGGAAATTTGCACCACTAGAAGTCAGATGAACATGCGAATCAATAAGGCCGGGCAGCAGCGTGCGATCGCCAAGTTCGATGAGCCGAGCTTCAGCAGGTACCAAATCTGGATTGATACTGGCGATCTTGCCATCAACTACCAACACCTGGACGTTTTGTGACATACGCCCTGTTGACACGTCAAGCAAGCGGTCAGATGTAAGCAGTAGAGTCTCAGCACCCAACGGCAATGACTGCGAGAACAGAAGTCCTAACAATAGGATACGCAAACGTGCGCGGGCCCAAAACATATTTTCATTTGGCATCATGGCACCATTACTTGAGTGATGAGTGTATTTTGCTGTGGGTTTCAATCAGCAGCAAAACAGTAAAACAAGCCATCACCACTGGAACGGATCAAATCTGCCTGACTGCAACTGATGGACTGATGTGATGAATTCCATGACAAATTGCCAAATCCATAACGATCATGATGCCCAACCATGGCGCTGCCTTTGTCACTACTGGTCCAGTTATTGCACGTTTGATCTTCATCGTCGGGCCAGAAGGACATACCGTCTTCCTGAGAACCTGTGAGAATATCATGCCGTGGGGGAGTTTCATCACGCGCACCAATCTGTTTGCCATTCTCGTCTAATGCCGTGTATTGGGTAATAGTCCGGTTGTAGAGGTGTAGATCCGTAGGATTAGCACCAATTAGAATACCTGCAGCGTTGTACCAAGGCCCAGTCCCGATACGCAGACGTGCACTTTCGCCACGGCCACCTTCAATCTCAGTGCTGAGGTACGCGCGCCATTCTCGATTACCGGCACCAGCGTTTTCGGCAAGTTTCTGGCAGTGTGCATCTGCACCTTTCAAGCCACCAAGATCGCCGCCTTTACCCAAGCCGATACTGGTCACGAAAAAACTCATGTCATCAAAACCAATATCTCGTGCGTAAGCGGTGGAAGCGATGACTATCAACGCACCTAGGGTCACGACACGTAAAGTTGGGGAACGTTTCATAATCTGCAGCTCCGGCATGTGAAATTTTCTACAATCCATGAACATAATCCTTGCATAGCTACGAAGTGAATTCATTTATCAAGCACTGACTTGTACTTTTCGCGCGGCAAACCAAAAGCCTCTATAACGCGTGTTTTGTTCTTTGCGCAATGCTATCGTGATCAACAAAGGTGACATGTATAGCTCGAATCACCACAACTTAAGGAGCAACGGCATGAGTATGGGTGAAAGTCTCAGAAAGGTTTTCAACAAAGAAATGTCCGTAGCGAAACGTTACTTCTCCCAAGGCCAGTTCGAAAAATCTTTTCAGCACCTTGAGCGCGCCCATGTTTTGGGCCAACGCTATGTCGTACCACACACCCATTGCCATATATGGATGCTTTTTGTGGGTGTAAGAACAAGAAACCTCAAAGAAATAGTTGGACAACTGATTAGAATTCCGGGGGGCATTGTGGCCTCGGCAATAGGTAAGGTACCCATCGGAAATACCGGCGGAACAAATATCAAACTCACAACAACCTTACCAATCCCAGATGAGTTTAGAAAAGTTCTTGGTGATAACGAACAAAAGTAACCAAAGCCTTATGTTTTTGTAATAAGGCTCGTTATCACGCAAATTCTTTCTCCTTATCCTACCAACTAACACCATACTGTCCCTTTCTGTCCCTTTCTGTCCCTTTGCCCGTGACGAAGAAGTACAAGCCAACGCACTATAAGTGAATTCATTTATTGCTTGCGGGAAGCCTATGGTCTGGCCCTGCTAACCACGTCGGATGGGGATCCTTATGCTGCTAAACAAATTGACTAAAAAAATTGGCTGTACTGCGCTTGCGATAGTGATCGGTTTACTACCAGCTACCGCCACCGCCGCGCTGCTTGAAGAAGTTGTTGTAACAGCACAGAAACGTGAACAAAACTTGCAGGATGTTTCCACTGCCGTGACAGCTTTGGGTGCAGACCGCCTTGCTGACGCCGGCATCACCGACGTATTGGGACTTCAATACTATGTGCCCAGTGTCACGATCGGCACTACTTTTGGATACGCCAACCTATTCATACGGGGTCTGGGCCTCAATACGGTATTTGCAAATGTTGATCCGTCGGTGACCTTGTATGTAGATGGCGCAATCATTGCCCAACCTGGCGCGCAGCTATTTTCTTTTTTTGATTTGGAACGAGCGGAAGTGTTGCGTGGTCCACAAGGGACCTTATATGGCCGCAATGCCACAGGTGGCACCATCAACTTGGTCACCGCTAAGCCGACCGAAGACTTGACGGGAAACATACGCGTGAGCGCTGGGGACTTCGGCTTGTTTCAAGCTGAAGGTGCCGTGGGTGGCAGAATATCCGATCGCGTGTTAGGACGATTCGCCTTCCAGTCGATTGTTCGACAAGACGGTTACAGTACCAATCAAGCAACCGGAAATGACGTTGATGACACCAATAAGCAATCTTTTCGTGGGCAACTGCTTTTTGATGTCACCGACAATGTCGACTTGTTGCTGTCTGCTGAGTACGGCACCGAGCTCGACGCTGCCAATGCTTT
>JAADHW010000134.1 GCA_013151695.1 Gammaproteobacteria bacterium | reverse complement strand
TACAATGGTACCATCGAAGAAACCGGCCTAGGCGCAGCGGTAATGGACCATCCTGGCCATGGCATCCGCTGGGTGTGCAAAAGATTCGCCCAGCACGGTGTCGGTCTTGAACCCGGTCAATTTGTGTTATCCGGTTCTTTCACGCGACCAGTTGCGGTCAAAGCAGGCGACATAATCAAGGCAGATTATGGTCGGCTCGGGGAAATAAATATCGAATTCACCTAGGCTCGACTACAGGCACACGAAGAATGAGTTGAGATCCGCCCGTACCCTGGTATGGTCCGCTCGCCAGCTCATTCACCACCACCTACCAGGACTAATCCATGTCTAAATCTCGGCACCAAGAGACGAGTTTTGCCGACTTAAACTTGCCCGTGCCGCTGCTTAAAGCACTTGAGTCAGTGGGCTATGAAAATGCCTCACCCATCCAAACTCAAGCTATTCCGCATCTACTCAAAGGATCCGATCTACTCGGACACGCGCCTACCGGGACAGGAAAAACCGCCGCTTTTGCCCTGCCACTGTTAGCCAGATTGGACAGCAAGCAGACTCAGGTGCAAGTGCTGACATTAACACCGACTAGGGAATTGGCCATTCAAGTCGCAGAGGCATTTAAGCGTTACGCCAGTCACATGAAGTCGTTTCAGGTGGTGCCTATCTACGGTGGACAAGAATATGGCGGTCAAATTCGCGCCCTAAAACGCGGCGTACAAGTAGTGGTTGGTACACCAGGCCGAGTGATGGACCATATGCGCAAAGGCACTTTGAAACTGGACAAATTAAAGGCACTGGTGCTTGACGAAGCAGACGAGATGCTGCGCATGGGTTTTATTGACGAAGTAGAATGGATTCTCCAACAAACCCCAGATACCCGGCAAATGGCTTTGTTTTCTGCAACCATGCCAAAGCAAATCGAAACCATTGCAAGACGCTACCTGACAAACCCACAAAAAGTATCAATTAAGTCGCGCACAGAGACAGCAGAAACTATTCATCAGCGTTATTGGTTAGTCAGTGGCTTGCATAAACTCGATGCCCTAACCCGCATCTTAGAGGTCGAAACTTATGATGCTGTCTTGCTCTTTGTTAGAACAAGGAACGCAACCACCGAGTTGGCTGAAAAATTAGAAGCCCGAGGTTACGCCGCTGCAGCAATGAATGGCGACATGGCACAGAAACATCGCGAGCAAATGATCCAGCGTTTAAAGAACGGCAGCTTAGACTTATTAGTCGCCACTGACGTGGCCGCTCGTGGTCTTGACGTGGATCGTATTAGCCATGTCATCAACTATGACATTCCTTACGACACAGAAGCCTACATTCACCGCATCGGTCGCACCGGAAGAGCGGGAAGAAAAGGCAACGCCATTCTATTTGTTGCGCCCCGGGAGCGACGAATGTTGGCTGCGATCGAACGAGCCACCAGAAAAAAAATCGACCCCTTGCAACTGCCATCAACAGAAGCGGTGAAGAACCAACGTATTGCCAAATTTAAGCAGAAAATAACCGACACCCTGGCCACTGGCGAATTAGGCTTCATGCAAAATGTCATCGATCAGTACCAACAAGAACATGACGTACCTGCAAGTGAAATCGCCGCCGCATTAGCACAAATGGCTTTTGGCACCCAACCAAGCCTTGCCGTAGAAAAACCTGAAAGAGCATCTCGTAGTTCTAGAGACCCTAGGAAGGCAAATGACAGCCGCGCCCCAAGCCGAAAAAGACAAGACTCCAGCCGACCATCTGATCCAACTTTAGACACGTATCGACTAGAGGTAGGTTTGCAACACAATGTCGAAGCATCCAACATTGTTGGTGCAATCGCCAACGAAGCGGGCGTCGATGCTGCACACATTGGACTCATCGACATTCGCGCAGACCACACAACTGTTGAGCTGCCTCAAGGCATGCCGAAAGACGTATTTGCTGATTTACGCAAAGTATGGGTGTGCGGAAGGCAGCTAAAAATATCGAAAGTAGACAGTAGCAGCCGCTCTGACAAGAAAACGCCAAGACAGCCCAGCAAACGTAAATCCAACGCAAAACAAACCCTGAAGAAGAAGCCAGGAAAGCAAAAATCGAGTAAAAGCAAAGGTACAAAGAGCAAGTCTCCATGAGCACACCTACAACAGACGTTGCGAGGATTGCCATCTTCGTAGACGTGCAGAATATTTACTACACCACCAGAGATGTCTACCAACGGCAATTCAACTATCGTACATTTTGGCAACGCATCAGCGAGCAAGGGGATATAGTCTGCGCCACCGCCTATGCAATCCATCGTGGTGATGATCAGCAACATAAGTTTCAAAGCGCTCTGAAACACATCGGTTTCGAAGTTAAACTTAAGCCGTACATCACCCGCAAAGACGGCTCTGCCAAAGGTGATTGGGATGTGGGCATCACCATAGACGTACTAGAAATGGCGCCAAATATAGATACAGTCATCATGCTGTCAGGTGATGGTGACTTTGACCTTTTGGTCCAGACGATCAAATCGAAGTATCAGGTCAGCGTGGAGGTTTACGGTGTGCCCGGACTAACCGCCAAATCGCTTAAAGACGCAGCCAGTATCTACCATGCGATAGGCGAAGACTTATTGATCTGAAAAATCCTAGGAGAAAGCTGTGACTGTACAACGACAATTTGTTTCTTCGACTTCCCCAACAAGCGCCCGCAATGGCGCCGGTTTTATGCCATGCCAAGGTTTGTACTACTGTGCAGAAAACACCCAACCGACCACTGCCTTCATCGCCACACACTATAACGTCGACTTTTCCGAACACTACTTAGGAGAACTACTGGCCAGTAGAGGCTTTGGCTTTCTCGGGTGGAACACTCGCTTTCGTGGTAACGAGCCCTATTTTATTCTTGAACACGCCCTCATCGACATTGGTGTCGGCGTGAGGTGGCTAAGAGAGCAAGCCAATGTCGAAAAAATTGTCCTCATCGGCAACTCTGGCGGAGGTTCGCTCATGGCCGCCTATCAATCTCAAGCCAGTGATCCAAACATATCTGCGACCCGGGGTCTGAAACTCCCTGCAGCAGTGAACGAACTGATCCCCTGTGATGCTTATATATCACTGAACGCTCACGCTGGACGGCCAGAGGTATTAACTGCCTGGATGGATCCTGCAGTGGCAAATGAAACAGACCCTATCTCAATAGTGCCCGAACTGAACATGTTTGATAAAAGTCATGGCCCGGCATACAACAGCGAATTCATAACACGTTACCGAGCGGCACAAGAGGCGAGGAATAACCGCATCACCGAATGGGCCATCTCAGAATTGGCGAGATTAAATGATCTGGGCTTTTCAGACCGAGCGTTTAATTTGTATAGAACCTGGGCGGATCTACGCTTACTCGACGGCGACATTGATCCTTCTGACCGACCGGTAGGAGTTTGTTATGCCGGAGACCCAGAGAAAGCAAACTTCAGCCCACGCGGTATTGGCCTCACCAATACACTACGCACTTGGCTGTCTATGTGGAGTTTAAAGGAATCACAATGTCGGGGCGCACCACACTTAGCACGAATACTTACCCCAGCCTTGGTGATTCAATCGATGGCTGATACCGGCGTGTTCCCCAGCGATGCACACAGTATTTATGACGCCATAGGCAGCCAAAGCAAAGAACTACAATTTACTCCGGGCGACCACTATTTAACTGAACCATCGAACGCTCGCAAAGACATATGTGACCGCATCGAGAACTGGGTATAGCAATCAATACGTAGAACTCACTATATCGCTTTATGCGAACCGCCCTAGGCTGTTGTTTCCCGCATTATCAGTGAGCATGTAGTGAACCAGCAAAACAAACAAGACATTGAACACTTCGACGTATTGGTGGTTGGCGCTGGCATATCAGGCATTGACGCCGGATATCACCTCCGCTCCCTCTTCCCCGAGAAGAGCTTTGTACTGCTAGAAAACCAGGATAGTTTTGGTGGCACATGGTTAACCCACAATTATCCGGGTATTCGTTCAGACAGCGACCTGTTCACCTTTGGCTATAAATGGAAGCCATGGACTGGGGTACCCATAGCAACTGCAGAGGAAATACTAAAATACTTAGACGAAGTACTAGACGAGCAAGATCTCCGCAAGCATATTCGATATCAACACTCGGTTACTACTGCCTCCTGGTCCAATGACGACAAGCTCTGGACCCTACAGGTCAAACAAGGCGACACCAATGAAACCAAAACGTTTAGCGGTAATTTTTTATGGATGTGCCAAGGCTACTATAATCATGACCATGGCTACGTTCCTGAATGGCCAGGCATGCAGAGTTTTCAAGGTGAAATTGTGCACCCGCAAACCTGGCCTGAAGAATTAGACCACACCGACAAAAACGTCTTGGTTATCGGTTCCGGGGCTACCGCTGCGACCCTCATCCCAGCTATGGCCAGCAACTGCAAACACATCACTATGCTGCAAAGATCACCTACTTACTTTGCACCCGCACCCAATCGAAATGAGCTAGCTGACCAACTGCGTAGTTTGGATATTCCCCACGAATGGACGCACGAGATTGTGCGCCGTCAAATCCTCAACGATCAGAAAGAAATTACCCGGCGCTCATTTGAAGAGCCTGAGGCACTCAAGACAGAACTGGTCGATGCCGCCCGCGAATATCTAGGCACTGAATACGATATTGAGAAACACTTCACGCCAAGCTATCGCCCTTGGCGTCAACGCCTAGCCTTCATCCCAGATGGCGACCTATTTCAGGGAATTGCGGCAGGCCAAGCATCCGTAGTGACAGATGAAATTGACACTTTCACTGAACGCGGAGTCTTAACCAAGTCAGGGCAACTGCTTGAAGCAGATATTATCGTCACGGCCACCGGTTTTGATCTTTGCATACTCGGCGGCATCGAGTTCCGTATAGACGGAGAGCCGCTGAACTTTGCTGAGAGTTGGACCTATCGAGGCATCATGTATTCCGACATTCCCAACATGGCGTGGGTGTTTGGGTACTTTCGCGCGAGTTGGACCTTACGCGCAGACCTCATCGCAGAATTTGTTTGCCGCCTGTTTAAGCACATGGAGGAAAACAACACCACTGTGGCCACACCACGTCTACGAGCCGAAGATCAGAACATGCCAGCATTACCCTTTGTCGATCCGGATAACTTCAATCCCGGTTACCTCATGCGAAGTATGCATTTGATGCCTAAACAAGGTGACCATGAACCATGGGTATTTAGGCAAGACTATTACACTGAAAAAGACGAGCTACCACAGGCAGATTTAGACGACGGTGCGCTGATATTTGAGTAAAAAATGAGCCCCTCACGGCGAGCACTTTCACCTACATTTTCACCTCTGTAGAACTACTTAGATGCTCGCGCACAATCCCTCATGGCACAAGGGTTTCAAGCCAATAGACTAGCCCCATCACATTTCGGGATCAACACTATGGCTTATTCAAACATTCTAATCGCCGTTGACCTTACTGACGAAGCAGAAGAGGTGCTTGCTGCTGCTCGAAACATCGTGGAGCAACAAACCGCACCACAGGTCTCCGCGATAACGGTAATTCGCCCAATTGCGCAAAGCTACGGCGGCCTAGATGTGGCTGCTATGTCTTCCGGACTTAACCTACAGGCAGACATGCGCAAACAAGTTGTCGCAAAACTCGACAACCTGGCAAAGGAATATGGCATCGACCCCGCGAACACAACTGTGATCACAGGGAGTCCTGCTGCGGAAGTTAGAAACCATGCCAATCAAATTGGTGCCGACCTAATTGTGATAGGCACTCACGGACGGCACGGTTTTGGGCTGTTGTTAGGTTCTACCGCAAACGGCGTCTTACATGGCGTTCAGTGTGATGTTCTGGTCGTGAAAATACACCCGGATAGCGATTAGTTAGTGCCCGTCCCAAATGCGAAGCATTCGGGGCGGGGACTTCGAGCGCACTCATTTGCTGCGGCCGAACAAGATAGGGTAGTTCTATTTATTTGTGCAACACGTCCAACTTAAAAATATAGTCACTGCCGGTTTTGTCCCCACCGGGGTTATATTCCGCGCGCTCTCCAATCTTTTCAAATCCATAACGTTGGTAGAATCTCTGTGCCCCATAATTGGTGTGCCAGACGTCTAACAACACCTGTAGGCTCTTCAAGGTACATGCGTCGGAGATTGCATTAAGAGCAGTACGCATGAGCACCTGGCCAAGCCCGATACTTTGCATAGATGACAACACATAGACTCGACGAATTTCGATATCGTGGGAATCTACTTGCAGCCCTTCAACAAGCGCCTCTAGATTTCTATTCGCCACACCGTATTGCAGAAACCCAACCTCAGTCTCGCCATGCATTGCCAATAGAAATACATCATCGCGAAACATCTCTACGATAGACTGATTTGAAAGATGAGTAACAAGATTATGCTGCAGATGCTCGCTCGCCATCTCTGCAGCATAGGCATCTGCATAAGTTTGACGAGCTAGTTCAGCCAGCATTTCACAGTCTTCCGAACGTGCATGTCGGATCACTATTTCATGGTACTAAGGGCTGATGATGCAGCAAGTTGCTGTCATCGGTATCTCAATCAAAACCCGGGGGCGGAACGAACCCACCTATCTCATCTGCTAGTTGGCGAGCAAATTCAATTGTGTGATAGTCATGAAACTCCGCACCCACAGCCTGCAACCCTATAGGCAAGCCTTCATTAGAAGGGCCCGTTGGAAAAACGGTACTCGGTAAATGAGCCACCGTGATCAATCCTGCCCAGAATATCTGCTGAAAATAGTCTTGTATCTCATTATCTACCGTTAAGCTGCGGCTGATGTAGTCGCCGTGATCATGAGGAAATGCGGTGGTCGCCATTTGCGGGCAGATCAATATATCCCACTCGGCAAAGAACGCTTGCCAGTTCTTTCTCAACTCAAACCGTTTGTTGCTGCTAGCGGCCCATTCGCTATGGTCCTGAACTGAAAAGCGGGTAATCAGCGCAGACATAGAATTGTCATCTGGCGCTAGCTTTGCTCGCTGCTCACGCTGTTCTTGCTTTTCTTCTTCTGACAAGCCAGCCGACATCACCCCCCACAACAAACTGTTATACACCTCATAGCTTTCATTCAAATCGATAGCGGGACGTGCACTGTCTGACACTTTTGCACCAAGTTTAGCCAGCGTATCTCCAACCATCTGAACTCTATCGGAAATTTCCACAGATACAGGTGCCATGCTGTCTGAGGGCCACAGTGCAACTTTGAGATCAGACAACTTACGCCCCTTGGGTCGCGGCAAGTTGAGCTGCCATCCCACCGCATCGTAGCGAGATGATCCTGCTACGATATCCAAACTCACTGCCAAATCTTCCGCACTGCGGGCCATAGGTCCGACCACCGCGATATCAGCAGGTGCAAACTGCCCCGGCAGGGAATGTCCAGCATCAGGAACAATACCCCAGGTTGGTTTATGTCCGTAGATGCCACAAAAATGTGCAGGATTGCGAATCGATCCACCGATATCTGAACCCGCATCTAAGCCCGTTAGCCCTGCGGCTAAAGCAGCAGACGAGCCACCGGATGAGCCTCCCGGCACTCGATCTAAGTCCCAAGGATTGTTAGTGGTGCCGTAAATGTCATTGAAACTCTGAAAATCTGCGAGGTTCAAGGGCACATTAGTTTTGCCAAAAAAATGCGCCCCGGCACTTTTAAGTCGTTTTACTGTGTCTGAATCTTCAACCGCCAGGTTATCGCGAAAATCTGCGATACCCCAGGTCGTAGGCAAACCTTCGATATCGTATGCTTCTTTTATAGTCATCGGTACACCATGAAGTGGACCAAGATCTTCATTGCGCGCCAATGCAGCATCAGCAGCCTTGGCCGCTTCGCGACCACGTTCAAAGTCATGAACCACAACCGCGTTGATGTCTTTGTCGTATGTTTCTACTCTTTGGATATACATATCGGTCAGTTCCAACGAACTCACCTCTTTAGCCTTAATCGACTTTGCAAGTTCTACAGCAGACGCAAATGCCTTGTGAGCCATAGCTTATCTCCCCTATAAAGAATCTGTTTTTCTAGCCAAGTACTGATCAGTAGTATACCCAATACAACAAAAGACGGGGCTGATCTTCGAAAAAGCGCATTACAATTGCCTTGTATTGATCCCTAACCTATATTGCTCTCTCCCAAACAAGAGAAAACCTTCAATATGTAGTTTAACCCGTCGAGTAGTATGAGGTGTACTGAGACCAGGCAGCAGCTTCTGGCTTGACGACACAACTGATGTTCAGGCAACACATTTATGGCCATAGAACCTGCAAGAGGATCTGCGATTGAGTGAGTTTGTACCCGTCCCTACTCGCACCAAGGTGTACTTTGGTATGGGAGCAATGGCAGAACACATTGCTCTGTATTCCTTCGGTTTTTTTATCATGTTGTACTACAACCAGGTACTGGGTCTACCCGCTACACTCGCTGGCTTAGGCCCAACGCTAGCACTCATCGTTGATGCCATCACCGACCCTCTCATGGGCTCGTATTCTGACCGCTTTCGCTCCGCCAAATGGGGACGCCGACACCCGTTCATGCTCATCGCCCCCATTCCGGTAGTGGCTAGCTTCTATTTCGTCTTTAACCCGCCTGCAGACCTCGGTACAACAGGATTGTTTATTTGGCTTATCGTTTTTTCCATATTGGTTAGGTCTGCAATGACTTTGTATTTTGTCCCTCACCTCGCCTTTGGCGGAGAAATGTCTAAGGATTACCACGAACGCTCGTCAATTATGGCTTTCAACAACATCGGCACCTACTTGGGTTCTGCTGGCTCCCACTTCTTTTCATTAAAATTTATATTCATTGCAACAGCTGGGTATTCAAGCGGCCTGCTGGTCCCTGAGGCTTACCATGAGTTTTCTGTCATCGCTTCAGTCATCATCTTCTTTGCTTTGTATGCATGCGCCTGGTTCACCAAAGACCGAATACCAACACTGTCTCAGCCTAACGATGATGTTGCACCTTTCAACTTCAAAGACTTTTTTGGCGATATTGGTAAAGTGCTGCGCAACAGGAACTATGTCTACCTACTTCTTGGCCTGCTATTTCTGAGCATCACCCTAGGCATGCGCGCAGCCTTCAATAACTACATGAATATCTACTTTTGGGAATTTGATACCTCTTTAATCGCAAACTTAGTATTTGCTAGCATTATTGGTTACGCCCTCGGCTTCATGTTCACCCCAAAACTGCATCGAATATTCGACAAGCGCAATATAATTGTATGGTCGTGTATTGCGTATGCGTTCGGAGACGCCGTACCCGTATGCTTACGCCTGCTAGGTTATTATCCAGAAAACGGCGACCCATGGGTATTTCCAGGGGTGTTATTTTTCCATGTCATCGGCAGTGCAGGACTGAGCGTCATCAACATCAGCGTGATGTCTGCCTTAGCCGACATCGCTGACGAAAACGAAGTTAGATTCGGCCAACGACAAGAAGGTATGCTCTATTCTGCTAGAACCTTTTTTTCCAAGGCTGATCGCGCCTTGGGTACGTTCATTGCGGGTGTCGCGTTAGACGTCATTTCCTTTCCTACCAAGGCAGTTCCCGGGGAGGTTGATGCGGATGTTATTTTCAAACTTGGTGTTATCGACTCACCTGTTACAATTGTTCCCGCCTTGGTTGGAGCGTGTTTATATGCAGGATATCGTTTAAACAAGAAAACCCACGATGGAATCAGGAAAAAGCTTGATGAGAGGCAAGCAGAACCAGTTGGGTAATTAGCTGGGGAGGTGCGGCTACAACTCAATGAGAGTAAGCGGCCGCCTCAATTTCGGAACAGCAGAGAGAGATTTTGAGGCGACAACCTACTTTCACCTCCATAATCTGACAATTTTTCTAATCCCGCTATATGGGATTCTACTTATCTCCCACGTACAAATGTGCGTTGATGGATTGGACGTCTTCGGGTAGTTTGTCTCATCTATCACACAACGAAACACTATGATCCTTCCCAGAATTGCTATCAACGGTTTCGGACGCATTGGTCGAACCATCACGCGTATCGCCAAGCTGAGAAAACACTATGATGTAGTGGCGGTCAACGATCTCGCTGACCCATCGGACCTCGCCTATGCATTTAAGTACGACTCAATTCACGGCACCTACCCAGGCCAAGTGCGCTGCAATGGCAGCCAGATCACAATCGACGATGATCCCTTTGAAGTTTTAAATGAAGCAGACCCACGCAAGTTGCCTTGGCGCGAACTTAACGTCGACTACGTGATTGAAAGTAGTGGTCGATTCAGAACGCTTAAAGAATTGCAGTGGCACCTAGACAGCGGTGCCAAACGAGTCCTTGTAACAGTGCCAACAAAAGACACGTTGGCAGCAACTTTAGTGATGGGGGTGAACGATCATGTTGTTACTCAAGATAGCCTAATCATCAGCAATGCAAGTTGCACCACCAACTGCGCAGCACCTATCGCAAAAATACTACATGAAAATTTTGGCATCAAACGTGGTCTTATGACCACAGTTCATGCCTATACGTCGGACCAACGACTCGTCGACTCACCGCATTCAGACAAACGACGATCACGCAGTGCGGCTATGAACATTGTGCCAACCTCGACAGGCGCGGCAAAGGCAATCGGTGTTGTTTTACCAGAGCTGTCTGGACGCCTTGACGGCATGGCTATGCGAGTTCCTGTACCCGACGGTAGTTTGGTAGATCTTACCGTAGAGCTCGAAACGGATACCACTGTTGAGGCGGTGAACGCCGCCATGCAAATAGCAGCTCAAGGCAAGATGCAAGGTATATTGTTCTATTGTACGGATCCAATCGTATCTACAGACGTTATTGGAAACAGTCATTCAAGCATATTCGACGCTGCTCTCACCCAAATTTTAGACAAGCGAATGTTGAAAGTGATCAGCTGGTACGACAACGAATGGGGATATAGCACTCGTGTCGAAGAATTGATTGCTCGCGTGGCAAAAATGGACGCCTAGTATCTTTTCCTAACGACACGCTCTTAGTCTTTGTATAAATGAAGGGATACTTCTCGCCAAATCATATCTGCACAAGTGGCAGGGGTTTTGTCGCCTTCAGTAAGTTTAACCGATATCACCATCCGAACGGCTGCACCACAAAGCTGACCTGACCTAGGTATTTGGTACTTTGGCAGAGCTAGCGCCCGGACCGCGACAATTTATGCGGAGCCTTGATCTTGCATTTTTTCAAGTATTGCTTTCATTTGGGCGTGCATTACGTTAACTGCCTGTAGCGGGCGAATCATGACTTTAAACTCGGTGATCTTGCCTTCATCATTGCAAGTGATGATGTCCACGCCATTCACATATTTACCATCAACGGTGGACTCAAACTCCAGTACGGCATAGTTGCCACACAACACTTCCTTGACGTATTTAAATGCTGATTCTTTGGCACCAGGCGCCATCGTTTTATCACCCCCACCAAAAGTACTAGTAGCCGCGCTAAGGTACATTTTTGTCAGCACTTTGCCCTTCTGTGCAGTAAAAACGATGGGAGAATAAAATTCCACATTTTCGGCCAACAATTCGTCTAAACCGCCAGGTAACTCGCCTTTGAGATGAAGGTGCCATTTTCTCATCGTTTCTTCAATCATCATTTTCTTCTAAGCCTCTTCCAATAAATTTATATTCTAATCTCGTGATCTAGGGCTAGAACACACATCCTCACTCAATCCTTTCCATAGTGCCCAGGACATCACCACCATAATGACTAACAAAGGTACCGACGCCAACGTTACGGCTGACTGCAACGGACGCAGGCCACCCATATAAATGAGCGTAATGGGTAACAAACCCAATAAACAAGCCCAGAATATTCTGTGTTTGCGCCCTGGGTGCGCATCTTCAGACATATCTTTGGTAGCGGCCAAGGCCAAGGTATACGCCGCAGAATCGTAGCTGGTAGCGGCGAAGATGACACAAACTACAGTAAATAAAATGATAACAACCGTGGACCACGGCAAGGTTAACAGAACACTCAATATCGCTTGAGAGGCCCCATTTTGCGTTATCTGATTGAGCACATCGACAATGCCATTAAGTTCCAAATACACCGCGTAATTACCCAGCACCATGAAGAACAAAGTACAACCGAGCGTACCATAACCAAGGCAGCCTAAAATCACCTGCTGCATAGTTCGACCTTGGGAAATCTTGGCGATAAACACACCCATAAAGGGCCCTAGCGCCAGCCACCAAGCCCAATAAAACACTGTCCAAGACTCAACAAAGTTGCCGCTAGCGAGCGGATCTGTCCAGGTGGCCATGCGCACAAAGTTCTGCAACAGGTGCCCTACCGTTTCAAGCCCCAGCTCTAATATGAATAGTGTCGGGCCGACCACGAGGACAAACGCAATCAGCAGAAAGGCTAGAAAGATATTGAGGGTACTTAGTCGCTTGATGCCTCTTTCCAAGCCAAGCCAGGCACTAGCTGCGAACAACAAAGTGATGGTTACAATAACAATGATATCTAAGGTGAAGCCCAGCTCGCCTTGAGGAAGCCCAACAAGATCACTCACCAGTGTTCCAATCAACGG
>JAADHW010000038.1 GCA_013151695.1 Gammaproteobacteria bacterium | reverse complement strand
TTTATCTGGTTGCGCCACTATTACTGTTCTTGAGCTTGGTGATCATTGTTTTGGGTCAAATTGTTTGTCGCATCGAAAAATGGGAAAAGTTTGACGGCCTTTATTGGTCATTTATCACCGCAACAACGGTGGGCTACGGCGACATTCGCCCAATGAAGAAAGTTTCCAAAACACTGTCGGTGCTTATTGCACTGGTAGGGATGATGTTTACCGGAATAATTATCGCAGTAACACTTAGTACGACATCTATTGTTGTGGACAAGCATGCCGATAAGCAGGTTATTGAAAAAGTGAAGGAAAAATTTGAATAATGCAGAGATCAAGGGCAGTACATGACTGTCCGAACTTTATCGCCATGGTGTATCACCTCGAACCCATATCCGCCAGACTGTAGATTAACGCCATTCGAGCTGGCCGATGTTTTGCGATTTTACCGTGAAACTCGAGAGAGCTCGCGAAGCGAGATCATGGTGCCCAGGAGAGGACTTGAACCTCCACGGGGTTGCCCCCACTAGCACCTGAAGCTAGCGTGTCTACCAATTTCACCACCTGGGCTCGGGGGCGCACTCTACTTAAATCAGATATCATGTGTCAATTGGTCGAATCGGCCCAAACCTCCTAAAACTTCAAGGAATCACATTGGCGAAACAGCCTCGTCCTAGCCGAAAACAACACCGGCGTATCACTGCTGGCGAAATTATAAGCCTACTACAACACCACGCCTCATCAATGCAATGGTCCCAAATAGTGCAAGCGGTAGGCGCTGAGTCACCTCGCGCCATTACACAATTGCGGCAAATGTTGCGTGGGCTGCAGCGCACTGGAGAATTGGTTAAAGACCATCAGGGCGCATTCCACCTGCACCAGCAACAACCTGCAAGCCGCGGGCTCATCGAAAGAAGTGGGCGAGGATTCAGTGTGGACGGTTTATCTGTCGAGTTTGCAGCTGACAAAGCCAAGCGTTTGCCAATACGCGTTGCGGATGAGGTTGAGTACAAGGTTGTAGATGGCGTTGCTCGCATACTCACTATCTTGCAGTTTTCGACTGCACCACTTGTGGGCATTCTCAATTGGCAAGGCAAGTATCCCTACGTTGAAAGTGTCGGCTCTCAGCGCCTTCGAGTAAGTCTCGCAGAAGAGCCACAGAGCGCAGATCACGGCGACACTGTCCAAGTCAAAGTTCTACAACAAGACAGCCGCGGCTTGGTTGGGGTTGTGGTTGAAGTTATGGATCATGTCAGCGTGTTAGATCAAGCTATAGAAACCGCTGTGGCCAGCGGCCAGATCCCTTGGCAATGGCCCGAGGAAGTAGACCAAGCTGTTGGTCGATTACCCAAATCTGTTCAAACTGGACGTTTTGCCAAGCGCCGAGATCTGACACAATCGCCGTTGGTTACCATTGACGGTGAAACCGCCAAAGACTTCGACGATGCGGTTTTTGCAGAAACGTTGCAGGGGAAGGTAAAGGGGAAAAAGGCAGGCTGGCGATTGGTGGTGGCCATAGCTGATGTGGGGCACTATGTTAAGCCAGGTTCCGCGTTAGACACTGAAGCGCTGCAGCGAGGCACTTCGGTGTATTTTCCTGAACGTGTTATTCCTATGTTGCCCGAGGCGATTTCTAACGAGCTATGTTCGTTGAAACCGCGCACGCCTAGGCTCACCCTAGTCTGTGATATGCGTATCGATGGCAACGGGCAAGTGACCCGCCACGAGTTTTACGAGGCAGTCATCTATTCCCACGCTCGCCTAACCTACACCCAGGTGCAGAAGTTTTTAGACGGCAAAAAACTTGCTGGTGTTAACGAAAGAGGTGAAGTTTCTCGTGCCGCTATAGAGGAATCAATATCTGCGTTGGCAGAAATTTATCAAGTGTTACGCAAGGCTCGTGAAAAAAGAGGGGCACTGGACTTTGCTACCCGCGAGGCAACACTAGTCCTGCGGCAAGGCTGTGTGCACAATATACAGCCAGTGCAACGCCAGGATGCCCATCAGCTTATCGAAGAAGCCATGATCGCGGCAAATGTGTGTGCTGCACTGTTTTTAGAAGATCATGATCAAGGTGCGCTGTATCGTGTGCATGAGCCGCCAGACGCGGCCAAGCTCGAAGAGCTTCGTCAAGCATTGTCTTATGCAGGGGTTCGTCTTGCGCCGGGCGTGGCAGAGCCTGCTGCGCTGCAAGCGGCATTGTCTCAGCTGCCCGACCACGCCAATCATTGGTTGTATGCACAGCTTGCACTGCGCTCACTTAAGCAGGCTGTGTATACACCCAACAACCAAGGCCATTTTGGCTTAGCACTGCAGCGTTACATGCATTTCACCTCTCCGATCAGACGCTATCCAGATTTAGTTGTACATCGCGCTATAAAGGGGGTTTTAAGTAAGCAGGCCAACCCAGGTAAAAAAGTTAACCTTCCTGGCGCAGATGATCTGCAAGCGTTGGGCGAACAATGTTCAAACAACGAACGTCGAGCAGAAAGCGCAGGTTGGCTGGTAGACGCTTGGCTTAAGTGCGACTACTTGCAAGATCAGGTGGGACAAACGCTGCAAGGAACTATTGCCGCGGTGACTGAGTTTGGTTTATTTGTAGAACTTGAAGGCTATTTCATTCAAGGGTTACTGCACATATCCAACCTCGGATCTGACTATTATCAGTTCCACCAGCGCTCGTTAGCGTTAGTGGGGGAACGTAGTGGCCGACGCTTTTCAATGGGTGATACGCTCGAGGTTATCATTCAGGAAATAGATGCGCCCCAAGGGAAAATTGATCTTCTGTTGGCGGGTAATAAAGGCCGTACAGCACGAGGGCGCAAGGCAAAGAAGCAGGGTCGTAATCGCAAATGAGCGATGTCTTTGGTATCCAAGCGGTACGCGCCGTACTACGTGAGTCTAGCGATCGAGCGCGGTGTTTATATCTTCTGCGGGGCCGCCGAGATGCGCGTATCAACGAGATTATTGATCTTGCGAAGCGCGCCGGGGTGCGCCATCAGGCGGTGGACAACATTTGGTTTCGGCGCAGGGTGCAAGCTGCAGCCCACCAAGGTGTGATGCTAGAGTGTCATGAAATAGCCCTCACTGGCGAAGCCGAGTTTTATCAAAACTGGGACACTCTACCCACAGCGCCACTGATCCTGCTGTTAGATGGGCTCACGGACCCGCGTAACTTAGGCGCTTGTTTGCGTACCGCAAATGCGGCAGGTGTAGATGCGGTACTGTTACCGAAACGCAACAGTGCACCCTTGAGTGCGGTGGCCTTGAAAACAGCTCAAGGCGGTGCGGAAGGATTACTGATTGTTGAAATTACCAATGTGGCGCGTGCTTTAAAACAATTACAGCAACGCCAGTTGTGGGTCATTGGGGCGGATGGCGATGCAGACACGTCCTACCTGGGCATGGATGCGAAGAGTGGTACGGTATTGGTGATGGGGAGTGAAGGTAAAGGGTTGCGACGTTTGACTAAGGAAAACTGCGATCAACTGGTGCAAATCCCCATGCGTGGGCATGTTTCAAGCCTTAATGTCTCTGTGGCAACTGGTGTGTTGTTGTTTGAGGTGCGCCGACAACGCGATTGAAATCTCTCCCAATTAGGTAACTCAGGCGGTGTAACCATGACCAACAACGAACCCTACATCCTGATCACTGCGGATACCCACGCAGGGGGCAGCCATGCTCAATACCGCGAATATCTTGATGCGCAATTCAAACAAGCATTTGACGATTGGCGAGGAGGGTACAAAAACCCATCGCAAGAGCACTACGGGTCGAAAAAATTGCGCAATTGGGACTTTGATATTCGAAGCAAAGATCAAAATGGTCAAGGTGTTGTCGGCGAAGTAATCTTTCCAAATACAGTGCCGCCATTTTATCGAAAGAGTATTGTCACGGCGTACCCGCCCACACCCGAAGAGTTTAAGAAATGTCTTGCTGGAATTCGTGCACATAATCGGTGGCTCGCTGATTTTTGTGCGGAAGATCCATTACGCCGCGCCGGTGTGGGTCTAATTTTACCTAACGATCTCGATGAAGCGATCAACGATATAGAGTTCATTGCCAAGGCTGGTTTGCGCGGTGGTGTTTTACTGCCGTTGGTGCCGCCAGATTGTGGTTGGTTAAAACCTTTGTATGATCCGGCTTGGGAGCGGGTGTTTGCCGCCATACAAGATCACGATTTGGTCATGAATCAGCATTCGGGTCAGGGTTCGCCAGAGTATGGTACCGGTCCTGTTGCTGAAGCGTTGTGGATCACAGAAATTATCTACTATTGCCAAGCTGGTTTTCGCCACCTGTTAATGAGTGGTGCATTCGAAAAATTTCCAAAATTGAAATATATCCTGACTGAGTCGGGTTGTGCTTGGGTGCCAGCATTGCTGAAGCAAATGGACCGTATCCATATGGGTTTCAAACAAGGCGCGATCGGCGAAATGAACTACAAAGACATGCAGTGGGTGTTAAAAGATAGGCCCAGTGAATATGCAGCTCGCAATATTTGGTATGGTGCCAGTTTTCCTAGCCTGGCGGACCTCGCAGGCATCGACGAAATTGGTGAAGACCGAGTGTTGTGGGGCAACGACTACCCACACTACGAAGGCACTTTCCCGTATAACTTAGAGTCGTTACGGCTCACCTTTGCTGATGTGTCAGAGCAACGGCGGCGCAAGCTGTTGGGTGAAAATGCGGCGCATCTATATCAGTTCGACTTGCAGGCGCTACGTCCGCTGGCTGATAAGTTTGGTCCTACCCCCGAACAAGTGAGCACACCACTAGCGCGCGAGGATATTCCACGTGACTCTACCTGTTACCTATTTCAAAACGCCTTGTACGGAAGCTAGGGATGCCTGATTTCGCCAACATCGGCATTGTTGATTGCATGATCGGGTTTCCGGCCGAAGACTTTGCCATGTACGATTTTATTCGCCAGCAGCTAAAGGACGGATCTGAAGAATTTGATTTCCCTGTCGAGTACATGTTCAAACAAGTACCCAAGGAAGTTTATGGCAGTAGTGCGGATCCAGTTTCGATCACTCTCAACGAGATGGACAAATACGGCATTGAGATAGGCGTCATTGGGGTCGGGGGTGAGGTTTCGCGCAAAGCCCTCAAAGATCACCCTGACCGATTTGTTGGGCAAGGCTCAGTTGACCCAAACCAAGGTATGCAAGGCATACGTAACATGGTGCGGGAGTTTGAAGAATTCGGTGTTCGTTCGTTTGGTGCATTCAACGCAGGTTACAACCCTCAAGTCGGTATCGATGACGCCAAGATGTATCCTATCTATGCCAAGTGTGTTGAATTAGGGGTGCCTATTTTTTCTTGCGCTGGGGTGCCAGGTCCTCGGTTCCCCATGTGGCCCCAGGAGGTAAGCCGTATCGACCAGGTGATGTACGACTTCCCGGAGTTGGTTTTTGTGACGCGTCACGGCTGTGAACCCTGGCAAGACCTGGCGATAAAACTCATGTTGAAGTGGCCAAACCTCTACTATTCGACCTCTGCCTTTGCGCCGAAACATTACCCTAAAGCCATCATCGACTACGCCAATACCCGCGGTGCAGATAAAATTATTTACGCCGGTTACTTCCCCATGGGCCTGTCTGTGCAGCGCATTATGTCTGATATGCACAACGTACCTTTCAAACAAGGTGTGTGGGAAAAGTTTCTCAGTTTGAATGCTCGCAAGGTTTTAAAACTGTGAGTGAATAGCCGTCTATAGACTGCCTTGCACTTCGCTCCAGCCCCCCCTACAATGCGCACCCGCTAAAATTGGCGGATCCACAATAACCTTGCTTCACGCGGGCTACGCATACTCATCGTATCGACCCCAGCGGAGGCGAAACCGAAAGGAGACGTGATGCGACATTACGAAATCGTTTTTCTAACGCATCCTGATCAAAGTGATCAGGTCCCGGGCATGATCGAACGCTACCACGCGATGATCGAGCGTGGCGAAGGGATAGTGCATCGTACCGAAGATTGGGGTCGACGACAGTTGACCTTCCCAATTGCTAAAATTCACAAAGCACACTACGTGTTGTTCAATATTGAAGTCAATCAGGCCGTACTTGATGAGCTAGAGAGTGCCTTTCGCTTCAATGACGCGGTTATTCGCAGCATGATCATTCGTCGCGATAAGCCAGAACTTGGCAATTCTAAGATCTATGAAGAAGAGTTGAAAGATCAGGAGAAAGATCGCGAGCGCGAGCGTCGTCGCGAAGAAGAATACGCGGCCCGCGCAGCCAGCGCCGCAGCAAAAGCAGCGGCCAGCGAAGCATCTGCTGCCAGTGACAATTCTGCGAGTGAAGGTGAAGGTGCTGCGAGTGAAGGCGCTGCTAGTGAAGACGTTGCGAGCGAAGTAGAAACTACAGACCAGACAGAGACCCCTGCCCCGGCAGCAGCCGAGTCAGCTACTACCGATACTACTGAAAAGGAGGGCAGCTAATGAGCCGTCGCCGTATGCAACAGGCTCAAAAAGAGTCTGACATTGATTACAAAGATTTAGATGCCTTGCGTCAGTTTATCGGTGAAACCGGTAAGATTGTTCCAAGTCGCATTACCGGTACCACTGCGCGCTTCCAACGTCGCTTGGCCCAAGAAATTAAACGGGCTCGGTATCTTTCGCTGTTGCCCTATACCGACCAACACAAATAATTCAGGGGTATTAGATGAATATAATATTGCTTGAACGCGTCAACAACCTTGGTGACCTTGGCGATGAAGTGAATGTGAAGCCGGGCTTTGCTCGCAACTTCCTTATTCCTAAAGGCAAAGCTGTGCAAGCCAATACGGCCAACAGGTCTGTTTTTGAAGGGCGACGTGCTGAGCTGGAAGCGGCAGCCGATGTGCTGCTTGGCGAAGCGAAGGTTCGTGCCGGAAAACTGACAGAATATACGTTGACCATTGTGGTTAAAACCGGTGAAGAAGGTCGGTTGTATGGTTCCGTGGGAACCCAGGACATTGCCACCGGCATCACTGCTGATGGTTTTGAAGTAGCCCGGAGCGAAGTGCGCATGCCAGAGGGTGTTATTCGCACCGCCGGTGACTACGGTGTGACCTTACAATTCCACTCAGATGTCTCTATCGAGGTGAAGGTTTCCGTCGTTTCTGAATAGGTTTGGGGCATTGGATACATAGAGGGTCCTTTGTGGGACCCTTTTTCTATCTCCACTCATATTTGGCCACAATTTCTGGTACATTCAATCGGTTCGAACGCAATTTGTTCTACTCGATACAACAACTATTTTAATGTCTGAATACGCTACAGAATCTAACCCGACTGTGAACTTGAAAGTTCCACCCCATTCAATTGAGGCAGAACAGTCAGTATTGGGTGGGCTGATGCTGAACAATGAGGCTTGGTTCGATCTGGTCGAGCTTGTTTCAGCAAGAGATTTCTACCGCACCCAGCATCAAATAATATTTGAAGCGATGATGGACCTCGCCAACAATGACGAGCCGCTAGATGCCGTCACCGTATCTGAAAGGCTGCGCAACCAAGCGTTGTTGGATAAAGCGGGTGATGTGAGTTACATCGCCGAGCTTGCTGAAGCAACCCCTGGGGCGAGTAATGTTCTTGCTTATGCCAAAATTGTGCGTGAACGCTCTATCATGCGTCAGCTCATTGGTGCCGCTAACAAAATTGCCGACGCAGCATTTGCGCCCGATGGTCGTGACAGCACAGCGTTGGTCGAAATGGCGGAAAAATCAGTGTTTGAAATCGCTGAACAACGCAGCAAAGATGGAGGTCCAGAGAAAGTAGCACCTCTGCTTTCCCGGGCCGTAGAAAAAGTAGAATATCTTTTCAATACTAAGGGCGCCATTACTGGTGTTGCTACCGGATTTGCCGACTTAGACAAGCGCACTGCTGGCTTACAATCCTCTGACTTGGTGATAGTCGCAGCTCGCCCCTCCATGGGCAAAACCGCGCTGGCGATTAACATGGTTGAACACGCCGTGATGTCTGGTAAGGCCGTGTTGGTGTTCAGTATGGAAATGCCTTCGGAGCAAATTGTCATGCGTATGCTTTCGAGCCTGGGTCGCATCGACCAAACACGCTTGCGAACCGGCGAATTACAAAATGATGATTGGACCCGGTTTACCGGCGCGGTGAGCCAGTTGCGAGATAAAAAACTGTATGTCGATGATACACCAGCGCTCACACCTGGTGAGATTCGCTCTCGATCGCGTCGGGTAGCGCGAGAGATCGGGGGCGATGGTTTAGACATGGTCGTGGTTGATTACTTGCAACTGATGCGTACTGCCGATAAAGCCGAGTCTCGGGCTGGGGAAATATCTGAAATATCTCGAACGTTAAAAGCCTTGGCCAAAGAAATGCGCTGCCCAGTGGTGGCGCTATCGCAACTTAACCGCGCCTTGGAAGCGCGTCCCAACAAACGTCCGATGATGTCAGACCTGCGTGAGTCAGGGGCAATTGAGCAAGATGCAGACGTTATCCTGTTTATTTATCGCGACGAGGTGTACAACGAAGATACCGAAGACAAGGGTATTGCAGAAATAATTATTGGTAAGCAACGTAATGGTCCTATCGGCAAGGTACGTTTGTCCTTTATAGGAAACCTCACCAAGTTCGAAAACTTAGCACCTGAAATCTACAACGAATTTGTTTAGTTGTACTCGATTTGGCTAAGATAAAAACCGCATATGTCTGTAGTGATTGTGGCGCAGAGCACCCCAAATGGCAGGGCCAGTGTAATGCCTGCAATCAATGGAACACTCTGAGCCGAGTTAACATTGGGCCAATTAAAGAGTCGCGGATAGGCTTTGCAGGCGCTACAGCGCAAATCAAAAAGCTTAACGAAGTCGAGCTTGAAAATGTCGCGCGCTTGAGTACCAGCTTTGCTGAATTCGATCGCGTACTGGGCGGTGGTTTGGTGCCGGGTTCAGTAGTGTTGATTGGTGGCGATCCTGGCGCAGGAAAGAGTACCTTGCTGCTGCAAGTGTGTACTCGGTTAGCACAACAGATTGGGGTTTTGTATGTCACTGGGGAAGAATCGCTGAGTCAGTTGGCCATGCGCGCAAAGCGCCTGCAATTGCCTCTAGAAAATCTCATGGTTGCCGCCGAAACCCGGGCTGAAGCTATAGCTGCACATATCGAAACCCACCAACCACAAGTGGTCATTCTAGATTCTGTACAAGTGCTGCAGATGGAAGGCATCGACTCCACGCCGGGGTCTGTTACCCAGGTGCGCGAGACGGCTGCATTCTTTACTCGTTTGGCAAAACAAACCAACACTGTGGTGGTTCTGGTCGGTCACATTACCAAGGAAGGTGGGCTCGCTGGACCGAAAGTGTTAGAGCACATGATAGATTGTTTTATTATGCTCGACAGCCCGGCAGGCAGTCGCTTCCGCACGCTGAGGGCACTCAAGAATCGTTTCGGAGCTGTCAACGAGCTTGGCGTATTTGCCATGACTGACCTCGGTATGAAGGAAGTCTCTAACCCTTCTGCGATATTTTTACAGCGTGGTGAGGTTGACTCACCGGGTAGTGTTGCCACGGTCACGTGGGAAGGTACACGACCACTGTTGGTGGAGATTCAGGCGTTAGTTGATGAAGTCTCATCTGGTTACCCTAAGCGGGTAGCCGTTGGTCTTGACCAACAACGTTTGGCCATGCATCTTGCGGTATTGCATCGCCATTGTGGCGTCACCTTGGGTGATCAAGATGTGTTTGCTAATGTGGTAGGAGGGGTGCGTATTCAAGAAACCGGCGCCGATCTCGCGTTGCTTCTGGCGGTTCTGTCTTCTTTTCGCGATCGCATTCTCCCCCGCGACTTAATTGTCTTTGGAGAGCTGGGCTTAACCGGTGAGTTGCGTCCAGTTGCTAATGGTCAAGAGCGCTTACGCGAAGCTGCCAAGCATGGCTTTAAGCAAGCCATTGTTCCTTTTGCCAACCGTCCCCAACAAAGACTTCCTAACATGGCAGTTCACGGCGTACAAGATCTCAGTGCCGCGTTAGAAATTCTTAGCAGTTATTAGGCCGGCCTGTAGGCTACTCTTCACCTGTGGAATCAATCGGTCGAGGCATGCCATTGCAGCTATCTGTGAATAGGTTTGTAGTGCAAACGAGTGGGTTGAGCATCACCCAGGCGTTTCTTACGATCAGCTTCGTAGTCACTGAAATTACCCTCAAACCATATTACTTGGCTGTCTCCCTCAAACGCCATGATGTGCGTCGCGATGCGATCTAAGAACCACCGATCGTGGGAAATGACCAAGGCAGAGCCCGCGAAATTTAACAGGGCTTGCTCCAACGCACGCAGTGTTTCAACATCGAGGTCGTTGGTGGGTTCATCAAGTAATAGCACATTAGCACCGCGCCGCAATAACTTGGCTAAGTGAACTCGATTGCGTTCGCCGCCAGACAGGTCGCCAACACGTTTCTGCTGATCTGCACCTTTGAAATTAAATCGACCGACATAGGCTCGGCTGTGTATTTCATGTTTGCCAATGCGAATGATATCTTGACCGTCGGAGATTTCTTCCCAGGCCGTTTTTTGTGGTGACAATTCGTCGCGACTTTGGTCGACGTACGCAAGTTGCACCGTAGAACCAATATCGATATTGCCTTGATCCGGTGATTCTTGACCAGTGAGCATTCTGAAAAAAGTAGACTTGCCTGCACCGTTGCCACCGATGATGCCGACGATGGCGCCACGCGGAATGGTGATGTGCATATCTTCAATCAATAAACGCTCGCCAAATCCTTTGCTGACACCGTTTACCTCAATGACCTTCTCACCCAGACGCTCACCGGTTGGGATAAATAGCTCGGTAGTTTCCTGGCGCAACTCTTGTTCTTGGTTCACCAAGTCGTCAAAACGTTGCAAGCGAGCCCGACTCTTAGATTGTCGAGCCTTCGGATTGGAACGCACCCACTCAAGTTCTGCTTTGATCGAGCGCTGTCTGGCTTTTTCTTGAGATGCTTCTTGTTGCAGGCGTACGTCTTTATTTTCCAGCCAGTTGCTGTAGTTACCTTCAAAGGGAATACCACGTCCGCGGTCGAGTTCAAGAATCCAGCCTGCTACGTTGTCTAAGAAATAGCGGTCGTGAGTGACCGCCACCACGGTACCGGAGTATTCATCTAAGAATCGCTCTAACCATGCCACGCTATCCGCGTCCAAATGGTTGGTAGGCTCGTCCAGCAATAACATCTCAGGTTTTGACAATAGCAGTGCGCACAAGGCTACACGGCGGCGCTCGCCACCGGATAAAATGTTCACGGGTGTGTCCCAGGCGGGTAGGCGCAATGCGTCAGCGGCTATGTCTAGTGTGCGATCAATTTCCCATCCACCCACCGCGTCGATCTGACCGGTCAAATCGCCTTGTTGTTCTAATAAGGTATTCATCTGTTCGTCGTCCATCGGCTCGGCGAACTTGTCGGAAATTTCATTGTATTGCGTGAGCAGGGCCATGATCGAGGCAACCCCTTTTTGCACATTGCCACGTACGTCTAGTGTGTCATCAAGCTGAGGTTCTTGAGCTAGATAACCAATATTGAGATCTTTTTGCGGACGAGCTTCGCCATCAATATCCGTGTCCTGGCCAGCCATAATACGCAGTAGGGTCGACTTGCCTGAGCCATTGAGACCCAATACGCCGATCTTTGCGCCGGGATAGAAAGACAGGTTGATGTTTTCAAGAATAGTCTTCTTAGGCGGGACAACCTTAGTCACCGCCTGCATGGTGTAGACATACTGAGCCATAGAATTTCTTTATCGCGATGGGTTTTCGGAGCGGCAGTATACGGATGTTCAGGCTCAGTACCAGCCTGCAATTCAGTTGCTGTTGATGTGGGGTTTGCACCTTCATCATGAAACATTTAATACGTTGCTACGCTCAGCTTACGATACAATGCGCGGCATATTATTAGACGTTGTTTCAACATCGAAACAACCAACATCAACCGACGTAACAGGACGCCAATGTTTGTAGGAAACGAAACTATTGCAGGCTTCGACGATGAAGTGGCCAGCGCTATCGAGCAGGAGAACCAGCGTCAAGAAGAACACATTGAACTTATTGCTTCAGAGAACTATGCAAGCCCCAGGATTTTAGAGGCACAGGGTTCAGTGTTGACCAACAAGTATGCCGAGGGGTATCCCCACAAGCGTTATTATGGTGGTTGTGAGTATGTCGACAAGGTTGAAGTGTTGGCCATTGATCGGGTTAAGGTTTTGTTTGGTGCCGACTATGCTAACGTGCAACCGCATTCGGGTTCTCAGGCCAATGCGGCAGTCTATTTGGCGTTGTTGAAGCCAGGCGACACGATATTGGGTATGAGCCTTGCCGATGGTGGTCATCTGACCCATGGAGCGTCGGTTAATTTTTCTGGTCGTATCTACAATGCTGTGCAATACGGTTTGGACGCTGCTACGGGCGAAATTAACTACGAAGACATCGCCGAATTGGCGCGAAAGCACCAGCCAAAGATGATAGTGGCGGGTTTTTCTGCCTACTCGCGGCGCATGGATTGGCAGAAATTTAGGCACATTGCTGATGAAGTGGGCGCTTACTTGGTTGTCGATATGGCGCATGTTGCAGGATTGGTTGCGGCAGATTTATATCCCAGCCCAGTGCAAATTGCAGACGTTACCACCTCCACCACACACAAAACATTGGGCGGGCCGCGTGGTGTGGAATCATACTGGCTAAGGGAAATCCAGAGATCGAAAAGAAGCTTAACTCTGCTTTGTTCCCGGGTAGCCAAGGTGGGCCTTTGATGCATGTGATCGCTGCCAAAGCGGTGTGTTTTAAGGAAGCTATGCAGGATGAGTTCAAAACCTATCAGATGCAGACCCTCAAAAACGCCAAAACCATGGCAAGAGTATTCTTAGCGCGAGGTTATGATGTGGTGTCTGGCGGCACAGACAATCATCTGTTCCTGCTAGATTTGGTGGCCAAAGACATCACCGGCAAAGATGCAGATGCAGCCCTAGGCGCAGCCAACATCACCGTGAATAAAAATGCTGTGCCTAATGATCCACGCTCGCCCTTTGTAACCAGCGGTTTACGTATTGGTTCTCCCGCAGTGACTCGTCGTGGCTTTGGTGAAGGTGAGTGCGCCACCATCACTGGTTGGATGTGCGATATTCTTGATGACATCGAAAACGAAAACATGGCGAGTAGTGTCAAAAGTCAGGTGCAACAGCTGTGTAGTCGCTTTCCGGTTTATCCCCGGTAACATAGCTAAGCGGATATGCATTGTCCTTTCTGTAGCGCTGACGATACCAAGGTGATCGACTCGCGGTTGGTTGCGCAAGGTGATGCGGTGCGTAGGCGTCGTGAGTGTCAGTCTTGCGGCGAGCGCTATACCACGTTTGAAACGGCAGAATTGGTTATGCCGCGAATCATCAAACGTGATGGTACACGAGAACCATTTGACGAAGAAAAATTGAAATATGGCTTAACTAAAGCGTTAGAAAAAAGGCCGGTGGGGGTTGATGAAATCGAAACTGCCATGACTCAGATCAAACACAACCTTCGAGAAACTGGAGAACGTGAACTGCCCTCGCTCACCGTTGGCGAACAAGTTATGGCGCAGTTGCGCAAACTCGACCCGGTTGCCTATGTGCGTTTCGCCTCTGTTTATCGAGATTTCCAAGACGTCAGTGAATTCGCCGATGAAGTACAACGTCTCAATACGGACGAGGAATTGTGACCGAATCTGATCGGTTATTTTTGCTTGCAAGCGTTGAGCTGGCCGAAGCTGGGCGTTTTACTTGTGCCCCTAACCCTCCCGTGGGTTGCCTCCTTGTTGCTCATGGTCAAATCATTGGTCGTGGTTATCATGCATACACAGGGCAAGGGCATGCCGAAGTAAACGCCTTGGCCCACGCTCAGGAACAGGGCCATGATGTTCAAGGCAGCACTGCCTATGTCAGTTTAGAACCCTGCGCCTTTGTTGGTCGTACACCAGCTTGTGCGACAACCTTAGCGCAAGCGGGCATCAAGCGTGTGGTGGTTGCTATGTTAGACCCGCATCCGCAGGTTTCGGGCGCTGGAATGAAAATGCTCAATGCTGCCGGAGTGAATGCTGAGCTGTTGGCCCTCGACCAAGCTAAATACCTGGTTCGCGGATATGTCAGCCGTATCACCCGTGGCCGTCCGTGGGTTAGGGTGAAGTCGGCCAGTTCGCTGGACGGTGCGATCGCGCTGTCCAACGGTGAGAGTCGCTGGATCACTGGCACCCCAGCGAGGCGAGATGTGCAGTATTGGCGTGCCCGTAGTGACGCCATCATCACCGGGGTAAATAGCGTCATCGCAGATGATCCTGCGCTCACAGTGCGTGAACCGGAGTATGACCAGGCGAAACAACCGTTGAGAGTTGTACTCGACGGACATTGCCGCACCCCTGCAGATGCCAAGCTGGTAGCAGATGGTGGAGATACATTGATTGTGCACAACCCTGGGGTGCAAGCTGCAACTGCTTTAACCTGTCACGGCAGTGTTAGCTTTCTCGCTCAAGACCCCCGAGACCTGCAAGCTTTATTACGATACCTTGCGCAACTAGGCTGCAACGAAGTGATGTTCGAAGCGGGTTCTACGATTCTAGGCAGCGTGGTTGAATCCGCTTTGTGGGATGAGTGGGTGAGTTACATTGCCCCCAAATGGATGGGGGATGGTGCCCAGGGTTTGGTCAAATTGAATATCCCAACCATGCAAAGTACTGTATCTGCTCGGGTTGTCGATCGTATGGCTATTGGTCAAGATACGCGTCTCATACTGGAACCCCTATAAATGCCCGAAACTTCTCGTAAACCAAATCGCTGGAGCCGGCGCAAGGCGCGCCGTGCATTGGTACAAGCTGTTTATCAATGGCAACTATCGAAGAATTCATTTGAGTCGATCATTAAAGATTTCGAAAGTGGCGAGGCGTTGAAAAAAGCTGACAAACAATACTTCAGCGAAGTGTTACATTATGTTGTCTACCATGCGGATAAGTTGGACAACGAATATCGAGATTTATTGGACCGCAGCGTAGAACACCTTGATCACGTGGAGAGAGCTGTCTTACGCTTGGCTACCACGGAATTTTGCCAGCGTATCGACGTGCCTTATCGGGTGGTGATTGATGAGTATGTTGAGTTGGCTAAAATGTTTGGTGCACAAGATTCCTATAAGTACATCAACGGCGTGTTAGATAAGCTTGCCCGATCATTACGTAGCGCAGAAGTGGATGCACGAAATAGGGGTGAGTAGAGCGGCAACACCCACTTAGGTTATGGACGAATTTTCACTCATCGATTGTATTGTTAGCGAACTAGGCAGCCAAGCTAAAGGGCCGTGGATTGCCTTAGGTCCGGGAGACGATGCGGCAGTCATCGCGCAATCGCCAGGCTGCCAAACGGTTGCCTCCATCGACACTTTAATCGCCGAAAGGCATTTTCCTACCGCCGCGCCGGCAGAACTGGTGGGATATCGTGCGCTCATGGTCAGTTTGTCAGATTTGGCGGCCATGGCCGCGGTTCCACGTTATGCTTTGGTGGCGCTGACTTTGCCCAGAGCTGATAAAGATTGGGTGGTAGGCATGGCGCGCGGCATGGCCGATGCGGCTCGGCTAACAGGTACCTATATTTGCGGTGGTAATTTATCTCGTGGCCCATTGAGTATCACAGTAAGTGTACACGGCGAGGTCCCGCTAAATGG
>JAADHW010000292.1 GCA_013151695.1 Gammaproteobacteria bacterium | reverse complement strand
AAAATGGCCAAAGAGAAATTTGAAAGGACGAAGCCACATGTGAATGTGGGTACGATTGGACACGTAGACCATGGAAAGACGACGCTAACAGCGGCGTTGACGAAGGTTTGTGCGGAAGCCTATGGAGGAGAGTTTCGCGACTTTGCTCAGATTGATAATGCGCCAGAAGAAAGAGAGCGCGGTATCACCATAGCAACCTCGCATGTTGAGTACGAATCAAGTACGCGGCACTACGCGCACGTTGACTGTCCTGGACACGCAGATTACGTAAAGAACATGATCACCGGTGCAGCGCAGATGGATGGTGCGATTTTAGTGGTATCAGCTGCTGATGGTCCGATGCCACAAACCCGTGAGCACATTGTGCTTTCTCGTCAGGTTGGGGTGCCGCGCATTGTTGTATTCATGAACAAAGCAGACATGGTTGATGATGATGAGTTGTTAGAACTGGTAGATATGGAGATCAGAGAACTGCTTGATCAGTACGAATTTCCAGGCGACGATACGCCGATCATCGTTGGCAGTGCATTAAAGGCCCTGGAAGGTGATGAGGCACATGTTGCGAAAGTCAAAGAACTGGTTGAAGTACTAGACACGTACATACCGGAGCCGGACAGGGCGGTAGATCTGCCGTTTTTGATGCCGATAGAAGATGTGTTTTCGATCTCTGGTCGAGGCACGGTAGTGACGGGTCGAATTGATCAAGGCGTGGTTAATGTAGGCGACGAGATAGAGATTGTGGGTATCAAAGATACCATGACCACGACGTGTACCGGGGTTGAGATGTTCCGCAAGCTGCTAGATGAAGGTCGAGCAGGAGAGAACGTTGGGGTATTGTTGCGGGGCACGAAGCGAGAAGAAGTTGAACGAGGCCAGGTGTTGTGTAAGCCTGGCGCGATCACACCACATACGAAGTTTGAAGCAGAAGTGTATGTGTTGAGTAAAGATGAAGGCGGGCGACATACGCCGTTTTTCAAAGGCTATCGACCGCAGTTTTACTTTCGCACCACGGATGTGACGGGGGCGTGTGAGTTACCCAAAGATGTAGAGATGGTGATGCCGGGAGATAACGTCAACATGGTGATTGAGTTGATAGATAGCGATGGATGATGGGCTGCGTTTTGCGATCCGCGAAGGCGGTCGAACGGTGGGTGCAGGTGTTGTCGTTAAGGTGATTGAATAAGCAGTAGATCGTAATTAGGCCAGTGGCTCAATTGGTAGAGCAGCGGTCTCCAAAACCGCAGGTTGGGGGTTCGATTCCCTCCTGGCCTGCCAGCTTTCCTACGATCTTGGGAAAACAGACAGACAAGGTGATGTGTTGAGTACAAATACTGAAACCACGACCGGCAGTACGCTCGATTGGCTTAAGTGGCTAATTGTTATGGCGCTGCTAGGTGGTGGTGTATATGGCAATTGGTACTACCAGGATGAGGCGTTATTCATCCGTGTCATCGGCATGCTTGCTGTTGCTGGTGTTGCTTTGTTTATTGCTATTCAAACAGAGCGTGGGTACAACACCTGGAGTTTGATCAAAGAGTCGCGTAGTGAAATACGGCGGGTAGTTTGGCCGAGTCACCAAGAAACAACCCAGACCACGTTGGTGGTTCTGGCGCTGGTATTGGTCTTCGCCCTTATACTTTGGGGGCTGGACTCGTTGCTGAGTTGGCTCGTAAGTTCGGCAATCGGATAGGGACGCAGACAACAACATGTCAAAAAAATGGTTCGTAGTGCATGCGTATTCTGGTTTTGAAAAAAACGTCGCCCGCGCCTTACAAGAAAGGGTAGATCTATCGAAATTCGGTGATTGTTTTGGTGAAATACTTGTCCCTACCGAAGAAGTGGTCGAAATGCGCGCCGGTCAAAAGCGCCGCAGTGAGCGCAAGTTTTTCCCTGGCTACGTGTTGGTGGAAATGGAGCTGAACGATGACACCTGGCATTTGGTCAAAGAAACGCCTCGGGTCATGGGTTTTATTGGTGGCAAGGTTGATCAACCTGCCCCGCTCACTGACAAAGAAGCCGCCGCAATACTAGATCGAGTAGCAGCGGGTAGTGAAAAAGCAACACCCAAGACGGTGTTTGAGCCTGGAGAAATTGTCCGAGTAGTAGATGGGCCATTTAATGACTTCAACGGTGTGGTTGAGGAAGTCAACTACGAAAAGAACCGCCTCAATGTGGCGGTTACGATATTTGGTCGATCCACTCCGGTTGAGTTGGACTTTGGTCAAGTAGAAAAAGGCTGATTTAGAGCAGACTTAAATTAAAAGAGATAGAGAATTTCTATTTCGTAACTAAAGGGGAGTGTATGGGCATCTTGAGTGCCCGCACGTTTGAACCCGCAAGGAGATGAGACAACGTGGCTAAGAAAGTAGAAGCCTATATCAAGCTGCAGGTACCTGCGGGTGCAGCCAATCCCAGTCCTCCGGTGGGCCCAGCATTGGGCCAGCATGGCGTAAACATTATGGATTTTTGCAAGGCATTCAACGCTCAAACTCAATCCGTTGAGCAAGGCTTGCCTATCCCTGTGGTCATCACAGTTTATACAGACCGCAGTTTTACTTTTATTACTAAGACGCCTCCCGCGGCAGTGTTATTGCGTAAAGCAGCTAAGATTGAGAAAGGCAGTGGGACGCCGAACACAGTTAAAGTGGCCAAGGTCACCCGTGCTCAGCTTGAAGAAATTGCGCAAATGAAAATGCCTGACCTAACCGCGGCAGATATGGATGCAGCGGTACGTACCATTGCAGGTACGGCGCGAAGCTCGGGTATTGATGTAGAAGGGGTTGTATAAATGGCTAAGCTCACAAAGCGTCAGCGTGTATATGCTGAAAAAATCGAAATCGATAAAAACTATCCCATCGACGAAGCGGTCGTATTGCTCAACGAGTTGTCGCAAACGAAGTTCAAGGAGTCTTTTGACGTTTCTATCAATTTAGGTGTTGATCCGCGTAAATCAGATCAAGCTGTTCGTGGCGCAACCACATTACCTCACGGTAGAGGTAAAAATATTCGTGTGGCGGTTTTCACCAGCGGCGACAATGCAGAAGTGGCTAAAGCTGCCGGTGCTGACAAGGTTGGTCTTGATGACTTAGCGCAGGAAGTGAAAGGTGGTACGTTAGACTTCGATGTGGTGATTGCCACTCCTGATGCCATGCGTGTGGTTGGACAGTTGGGTAAGGTTTTGGGGCCGCGGGGTTTGATGCCAAATCCAAAAACCGGCACGGTTACACCAGATGTCGAAACGGCGGTTAAGAATGCAAAAGCGGGCCAGGTTCAGTTTCGTACTGACAAGGCCGGCATCATTCACGGCAGCGTAGGCCAAGTTGGCTTCGAGGCTAAAGCGATTAAAGAAAATCTAGAAGCGTTGATGCTAGACCTTAGAAAATCTAAGCCAGCCTCAGCGAAAGGCATTTATTTAAAGAAAGTGACGCTATCTACGACCATGGGTCCGGGCATTGTCATTGACCAAGGGTCATTAGACATTTAGTCGTAAACAAGAAATTGAATTTGAAGACCCAACCTTAGAGATGAGGGTGGGGTCGTCAAAAACCGTGAGGAAAAGTACGCAAGATGGAATATCCGGCGTGACTTTTTTAATAGGCCGTAACCTCACGTAGACGGCGGGCTGTTGTAAAACAGTAGGGTTAGTCCAGGTTAACTGGCTAACATAGTCTTCGAAGTAACTAGGTAGTGAGACTGCCTTGAGCTAGCGGAGAATGGTTCTCGCCGAAGTATTTCGCATAGGGCGAAATGCTTATATAGCAACGTATGTTTCTGGTCATTGGCTGGTTCATACATAAAGGAGAAGCAAGTGGCATTAAGGCTCGAACAAAAGCAACAAATTGTTGCCGAAGTGAATGAGATTGCCGCATCTGCTTTGTCGGCAGTGGTTGCAGACTATCGTGGTCTAACTGTCTCGCAAATGACACAAATGCGTTCGAAAGCACGTGAGACAGGTGTTTATTTGCGAGTAGTGCGCAATACGTTGGCGAAAAGAGCCGTAGAAGGTACGGACTATGCATGCCTAGATGAGGTATTTGTTGGTCCAAGCCTATTGGCGTTTTCTATTGAAGACCCCGGTTCTGCTGCACGTTTGTTGAAAGACTACGCGAAGGAACATGACGCCCTTGAGGTGAAGGCATTGTCTATTGGTGGAGAGATGCTCGGTGCAGATCAGCTTGATCGCATCGCACTGCTCCCCACTTTGGATATGGCTCGCTCGTTGTTGCTCGCAGTTATGCAGGCTCCCGTGATCAAGCTGGCGCGTACTTTGAACGAAGTGCCCGGAAAAGTTGTTCGCGTGTTGGCGGCTGTCGCAGATCAGAAAAAAGCGGAGGACTAACCCTTAGCCAAAGGGTTATCCACAGGCTCAAGTTATTTTAGGAGATTATTGAAAATGGCATTGTCTACAGACGATATTTTAAACGCCATCGCAGAGATGAGTGTTATGGAAGTGGTTACACTGGTTGAATCCATGGAAGAAAAATTCGGCGTGTCCGCCGCCGCCGCCGTTGCAGTAGCACCCGCTGCTGCTGCTGGTGATGCCGGTGCGGCTGCTGAAGAGCAGAGTGAATTTGACGTGATTCTAACTGGTCCAGGTGAAAAGAAAGTCAACGTGATCAAAGCGGTACGTTCGATCACCAGCCTAGGCTTAAAAGAAGCCAAGGCTTTGGTTGACGAAGCACCTTCCGCCGTAAAGGAAGGCGTGTCTAAGGAAGAAGCTGAAGACTTGAAGAAACAGCTGGAAGAAGCCGGCGCATCAGTTGAGCTTAAGTAGCTGCAAATATTGCACATACTGCCTCGATTACACGATCGATTGCAGAGCTTAAGCACAACTGTGCCAACGACAGGCTGGTCCCTGCGGACCGCGGTGAGCGATCATCACGGTGCGATGGCACTGGCCTTTTGTGGTTGGTCACTTGTTTACAAGTGGCCAGTCGCACCTTTAACTCGCGAATGCATCGCTTAACAAGCGTGGGAGAATCGCATGGCGTATAGCTTTACTGAAAAGAAGCGTATCCGAAAGGATTTTGGTAAATTGCCCGAATCTATGGAATTACCATACCTACTGGCCATCCAGGTGGATTCGTATGGCAAATTTCTACAAGTAGACAAGGATGCAAAAAGTCGGGCTGAGTCTGGGTTACATGCCGCATTCCGATCGGTTTTCCCGATTGTGAGCTATTCCGGTAGTGCTGCTCTAGAGTATGTTGACTATCGCCTCGGCGAGCCAACCTTTGATGTTAAGGAATGTACCTTACGCAGCATCACCTACGCGGCGCCTTTGCGAGTGAAAGTGCGACTGATCATTTATGATAAAGAGTCGTCTAACAAAATTGTCAAGGACGTTAAAGAACAAGAAGTGTATATGGGTGAAATTCCGCTCATGACCAGCAACGGTACGTTTGTTATCAACGGCACTGAGCGCGTGGTTGTGTCGCAACTACACCGCTCACCTGGGGTGTTCTTTGATCACGACCGAGGCAAAACCCACTCCTCAGGGAAGTTGTTGTACAACGCGCGGGTCATTCCTTATCGAGGTTCTTGGTTAGACTTTGAGTTTGATCCTAAAGACTGCGTTTTCGCGCGCATCGATCGTCGCCGCAAACTCCCTGCAACGATCATTTTGCGTGCCTTGGAATTTACTAGCGAGCAGATACTCGAAACTTTTTTCGAAGCCAACACTTTCTTTATTAAGAATGGAAAGGTATCTGCCGACCTGATACCAGAACGTATGCGTGGTGATGTTGCTTCGTTTGATATCAAAGACAAAAAAGGCAAATTGATTGTTGAGTCGGGTCGTCGTATTACGCCTCGTCACGTTCGCGTGCTCGAAGAAACGGGTATGAAAACACTTGATGTGCCGCCAGAATATTTGCTTGAAAAAGTTACCGCAAAAGATCTCATTGATGAGTCGACAGGTGAGGTGGCAATCCCCTGTAACACCATCATTACTGAAGAAGTGTTAGAGCAGTTATTCGAGCTGAAGGTTAAGAAACTTCAAACCATCTACACTAACGATCTCGATTGTGGTCCCTTCATCTCTGACACCTTACGTATAGATCCTTCTCGAAGTAAGCTCGAAGCGCTGGTTGAGATCTATCGCATGATGCGTCCTGGTGAGCCGCCGACTAAAGAGGCAGCTGAAAACTTGTTTAAAAACTTGTTCTTCTCCGGTGAGCGTTATGACCTTTCGGCCGTGGGTCGCATGAAATTCAATCGTCGACTAGGTCGGGAAGCCATCGAAGGCGAAGGCATACTTGGTGCCGCCGATATCGTTGAAGTCCTTCAGACGCTACTCAACATACGTAATGGCAAGGGTTCGGTAGATGATATCGATCACTTGGGTAATCGCCGGGTTCGTTCTGTTGGAGAAATGGCTGAAAATCAATTTCGCGTAGGTCTAATTCGCGTTGAGCGGGCTGTTAAGGAACGTCTCAGTTTGGCGGAATCTGAAGGTTTGATGCCTCAGGATATGATCAATGCCAAACCAGTGGCAGCGGCCATCAAAGAATTTTTTGGCTCATCACAACTTTCCCAGTTCATGGATCAGAATAACCCATTGTCTGAAGTGACCCACAAGCGACGTGTTTCTGCTCTCGGGCCTGGTGGTCTAACGCGTGAACGCGCCGGGTTTGAAGTGCGTGATGTTCACCCAACGCATTACGGTCGTGTGTGTCCAATTGAAACGCCTGAAGGCCCGAATATTGGGCTGATTAATAGTTTGGCCACCTATGCGCGAACTAATCACTATGGCTTCTTAGAAACGCCGTATCGTAAAATCGTCGATGGTGTCGTAACCAGCGACATTGAGTATTTGTCAGCCATTGATGAAGCGAACTATGTTATCGCTCAGGCCAGCGCGCCAATTGGCGAAGATGGTAAGTTCGACACCGATTTGGTTGATGTTCGTCATCAAAACGAGTTTACAAAAACAGCCCCCGAGAATGTCAACTACATGGACGTGTCACCGAAGCAGGTGGTTTCGGTTGCCGCATCGCTGATTCCGTTCTTAGAGCACGACGATGCTAACCGAGCTTTGATGGGTTCCAACATGCAGCGCCAAGCTGTTCCTACCCTGCGTGCTGAAAAGCCATTGGTAGGTACCGGAATGGAGCGAGATGTTGCGCGTGACTCTGGTGTCTGTGTGATCGCAAATCGTGGTGGTTTGGTTGACAGTGTGGATGCGGCGCGCATCGTTGTGCGAGTGTCCGACGAAGAGACCGAGGCCGGCGAGGCAGGTGTAGATATCTACAACCTGACCAAGTTCACTCGGTCGAATCAAAATACCTGTATCAATCAGCGCCCCTTAGTTAAGCCGGGTGACATCATTGCTCGTGGCGACACCTTGGCAGATGGACCATCTATTGATATGGGTGAACTGGCACTTGGCCAAAACATGCGCATCGCCTTTATGCCCTGGAATGGATACAACTACGAAGATTCCATCTTGGTTTCAGAACGAGTTGTGAAGGAAGACCGGTTCACCAGCATCCACATCCAAGAACTGACCTGTATCGCACGCGATACCAAGCTTGGACCAGAGGAAATCACTTGTGACATTCCGAACGTCGGCGAAGGCGCTTTATCGAAGTTAGATGAATCTGGCATTGTCTACATCGGTGCGGAAGTAGGCGCCGGCGACATTCTGGTGGGTAAGGTGACACCAAAGGGTGAAACTCAGCTGACCCCAGAAGAGAAACTATTGCGCGCCATATTTGGCGAGAAAGCTTCAGATGTTAAAGACACTTCGCAACGTGTACCTACCAGCGTTAAAGGTACCGTCATCGATGTGCAGGTTTTCACCCGCGATGGTGTTGAGAAAGATCAGCGTGCAAGAGACATCGAACGCAGCCAATTGTCTCAAGTCCGCAAAGACTTGGATGACGAATACCGTATTGTTGAAGCCGCAACTTATGAGCGGTTGCAGCGAGCGATATTAGGCCAGCGTGCCGCAAGCGCACCGGGTCAGAGCAAAGGGTTGGTCATCGACGAAGCCTATCTGGCTGAGATAAGCCTTGATGATTGGTTCAAAATTCGTATGCAAAACGACAGTCTGAATACGCAGATTGAGCGTGCCGATGCACAATTGAAAGAGCGTAAAGAAGCCTTAGATGCAATCTACGCGGACAAACGCGCCAAACTCGAAAGCGGCGACGACCTTGCACCAGGCGTTTTGAAGATTGTTAAGGTTTATTTGGCCATTAAGCGTCGAATTCAGCCGGGTGACAAAATGGCGGGGCGTCATGGCAACAAAGGTGTGATCTCGGTGATCATGCCGGTTGAAGACATGCCCTTTGATGAACATGGTGAGCCGGTTGATATCGTGCTGAACCCACTGGGGGTGCCGTCCCGAATGAATGTTGGGCAAGTGCTCGAAACTCACTTAGGCTGGGCGGCTCGTGGTGTGGGTGATCGCATCAATGAAATGCTGGAAGCGCAGCGTAAAGTGGAAGACATTCGCAAATTTCTCGACAAGGTGTACAACCAAGTTGGCGATAGTGGTGTCGATCTAGATTCTCTAACCGATAAAGAAATCATGGAAATGGCCGGGAATCTGCGCGCTGGCGTGCCCATGGCAACACGAGCTTTTGATGGTGCCACAGAGGAAGAGATTAAGGGCATGTTAAAGCTTGCAGGTTTGCCTGAAACAGGGCAGTCGGTACTGTACGACGGCCGCACCGGCGACAAGTTTGATCGCCCAGTGACCGTTGGCTACATGTACATGCTAAAACTCAACCACTTGGTTGATGACAAAATGCATGCACGATCCACAGGATCCTACAGCCTTGTTACCCAACAACCGCTGGGCGGCAAAGCTCAGTTTGGTGGACAACGCTTCGGTGAGATGGAAGTTTGGGCTCTGGAAGCCTATGGTGCGGCGTATACGTTGCAGGAAATGTTAACGGTCAAATCTGATGATGTGGCAGGTCGCACCAAGATGTATAAAAATATTGTGGACGGCAACTTTGAGATGGAGCCGGGTATGCCAGAATCGTTCAATGTACTGGTCAAGGAAATACGTTCCTTGGGTATCAACATTGAATTGGAAACTGATTAACGCGCCCCGCACCCTCATCTAGGAAGAAAGAAGGAGAAGCTCTTGAAAGATTTGCTTAACTTATTAAAGGCTCAGGGGAATGTTGACGAGTTCGATTCCCTGCGTATTGGTCTAGCCTCCCCAGAAATGATCCGTTCATGGTCTTTTGGTGAAGTTAAAAAACCTGAAACGATCAACTATCGAACATTCAAACCTGAGCGAGACGGCTTGTTCTGTGCGCGAATATTCGGGCCGGTTAAAGACTACGAATGTTTGTGTGGCAAGTACAAGCGCCTCAAGCATCGCGGCGTGATCTGCGAAAAGTGTGGTGTTGAAGTGACCCTCACCAAGGTACGCCGTGAACGCATGGGTCACATCGAGCTGGCGTGCCCTACGGCACATATCTGGTTCTTGAAGTCACTGCCATCACGCATCGGTCTGCTGTTAGACATGACCTTGCGGGACATCGAGCGGGTGTTGTACTTCGAATCTTTTGTGGTGATCGATCCTGGTTTAACTGACCTTGAAGTGGGCCAGTTGCTTAATGACGAAGAATACTATGCGAAGCTAGAAGAGTTTGGTGATGAGTTCGATGCCCGGATGGGGGCTGAAGCGGTACAAGAGTTGTTAATCGCTTTGGACTTGGGTGATGAAATTGCGAACTTGCGTGAAGAAATCCCGGCGACAAATTCAGAAACCAAGATCAAAAAGTTTTCCAAGCGATTAAAGCTCATGGAAGCCTTCCAAAGCTCTGGCAACAAGCCCCAGTGGATGGTTATGACCGTGTTGCCTGTGTTGCCACCTGATCTTCGGCCCTTGGTGCCACTGGACGGCGGACGCTTCGCAACTTCAGATCTAAACGACCTGTATCGTCGCGTGATTAATCGCAACAATCGTCTTAAGCGCCTGTTGGACCTCTCTGCGCCTGACATCATCGTGCGTAACGAAAAACGAATGTTGCAAGAGTCTGTAGATGCGTTGCTTGACAATGGTCGACGCGGACGCGCAATCACTGGCTCTAACAAGCGTCCGCTCAAGTCTCTAGCAGACATGATCAAAGGTAAGCAAGGTCGCTTCCGCCAAAACCTATTGGGTAAGCGGGTTGATTACTCGGGTCGTTCTGTGATTGTGGTAGGACCTACACTTAAATTACACCAGTGTGGCTTACCTAAGAAGATGGCATTGGAACTGTTCAAGCCATTCATCTTTGGCAAGCTCGAAGATCGCCAACTCGCCACGACCATTAAAGCTGCCAAGAAGATGGTGGAGCGAGAGACAGCAGAAGTCTGGGATATTCTGGCTGACGTTATTCGTGAGCACCCAGTGTTGCTTAACCGCGCGCCCACCCTGCATCGTTTAGGCATACAGGCGTTTGAGCCTGTGCTGATTGAGGGTAAGGCTATTCAGCTCCATCCATTGGTCTGTACAGCCTACAACGCCGACTTTGATGGCGACCAAATGGCGGTCCACATACCGCTCACCTTGGAAGCGCAATTGGAAAGCCGCGCGTTGATGATGTCCACTAATAATATTCTTTCTCCCGCCAGCGGTGAGCCCATCATCGTGCCTTCCCAGGATGTGGTACTTGGCATTTACTACATGAGCCGGGAAAATATAAATGCCCGCGGTGAAGGTTTGATCTTCTGCGACGCGCAAGAAGTGCACCGCGCTTTTTACTCTAAGCAGGTAGATTTGCATGCCAAAGTGAAAGTGCGTATCGAAGAGCATTTAATAGATGAAGAAAGTGGTGAGATTCAAATCACCCATACAATTTATGATACGACTGTGGGGCGTGCATTGTTGTACACCATCGTGCCAAGGAAACTGCCGTTTAGCATGGTGAATAAGGTCATGGATAAGAAATCCATTTCCAATTTAATCAACGATTGTTACCGCACTTGTGGTCTAAAAGAGACGGTCATCTTCGCCGATCAGTTAATGTACACAGGCTTTGCCCACTCGACTTCATCTGGTGCGTCCATAGGTGTTGATGATTTTGTTATTCCCGAAGATAAGTCTGTCATCATTGGTGAGGCTCGAGCTGAAGTTGTTGAGATTGAATCACAATATTCTTCCGGCTTGGTTACTCAGGGAGAGAAGTACAATAAAGTGGTGGATATATGGTCGCGTGCCAACGACCTTGTTGCGCGTTCAATGATGGACGGAATATCCACAGAGTACGTCACCAACAAAGATGGTGAGCAAGAACAGCAAGCTTCTTTCAACTCAGTATTTATCTATGCTGATTCAGGTGCTCGTGGATCCCCTGCACAAATTCGTCAGTTAGCGGGCATGCGCGGCTTGATGACCCGACCAGACGGTAGCATCATTGAAAATGCCATCACTGCTAACTTCCGCGAAGGTCTCACGGTGAATGAGTACTTTATCTCGACCCACGGTGCTCGCAAAGGTTTAGCAGACACAGCGCTCAAGACGGCTAACTCTGGGTACCTTACTAGGCGCTTGGTTGATGTTGCTCAAGACGTTGTGATCACCGACATCGACTGCGGCACCAGTGCAGGCCTTTACACAACTGCCGTCATTGAAGGCGGAGACGTTGTAGAACCCTTAGGTGATCGTGTTTTGGGTCGTTTGGTCGCGACTGACGTGATGGCTGTTGACGGTAAGAACGTCATCATTCCAGCAGGCACTATGCTTGATGAAGCATGGGTTGAACAGTTGGATGAACTGGGTGTTGATGAGATGTGGGTTCGCAGCGCGATTACCTGTGAGACCGAGTTTGGCGTCTGTGCCAGTTGTTACGGACGTGACCTCGCACGCGGTCACCAAGTGAATGTCGGTGAAGCTGTTGGTGTTATGGCGGCACAGTCTATCGGTGAGCCAGGTACCCAGTTGACCATGCGCACGTTCCACATTGGTGGAGCGGCATCCAGAGCCACTGCCATTGATAACATCCAAGTGAAGCATGGCGGCACAATTCGATTACACAACCTCAAGACAGTGACCCGAGAATCTGGGGCATTGGTGGCCGTGTCACGATCTGGTGAAATTGGTGTATCCGATGAACACGGACGTGAACGTGAACGTTATAAGTTGCCCTATGGCGCTGTCATTTCGATAGCAGATAACGATGTTGTTGAAGCTGGCCAGGTTATTGCTCAATGGGATCCGCACACGCACCCCATCGTGGCGGAAGTATCCGGCATTGTGAAGTTTTATGAAATGGAAGAGGGATTGTCGGTCAGCCGTCAAACAGATGAACTGACCGGCTTGACCAACATTCAGGTGTTGGATCCTAAAGATCGCTCTAGTGCAGCGAAAGATCTCCGTCCAGCTGTCCATCTGATGGATGCAGAAGGCGAACAAGTGAACTTGCCAGGCACTGACGTTCCTGCAAACTACTATCTACCGAGCAATACCATATTGAATCTTGAAGATGGTGCAATGTTAGGCGTTGGTGAGATCATTGCTCGTGTTCCTCAGGAAGGCTCAAAGACCAGGGATATTACCGGTGGTTTGCCGCGTGTTGCTGACTTGTTCGAAGCGCGTAAACCAAAAGAACCCGCTATATTGGCGGAAGCCAGCGGTACGGTTAGCTTTGGTAAGGAAACCAAGGGTAAACGCCGCTTGGTGGTGACGCCACTGGACAGCGATCCTGTAGAAACACTGATCCCGAAATGGCGCACAATTGGTGTGTTTGATGGTGAAACTGTAGAACGGGGTGAGATCGTTTGTGATGGTCCATTTAGTGCCCATGACATATTGCGCCTGAAAGGTGTAGCAGAACTTGCCAAATACATCGTCAACGAAATACAAGAGGTTTACCGTCTGCAAGGTGTGAAAATCAATGACAAGCACATTGAAGTCATTGTTCGCCAGATGTTGCGTAAAGTTGAAGTGCAATCGTCGGGGGAGTCTGAACTCATTCGTGGTGAGCAACTTGAATTTACCCGTATTCGTCGAGTTAACCGTGAACTTGAAGCTGATGGTAAAGAGCAAGCGGGTTTCCAGCGTATTCTCTTAGGTATTACCAAGGCATCGTTGGCGACGGAGTCGTTCATTTCCGCTGCATCTTTCCAAGAAACTACACGTGTGCTTACCGAGGCTGCAGTCACCGGCAAACAAGACTGGTTGCGTGGTTTAAAAGAAAACGTGGTGGTTGGGCGGCTCATTCCTGCAGGTACGGGTTTGACTTATCACAAGGAAAGAAAAGAGCGTAAAGAAGCAGAACTCATTGCAGATCAAGGTCCTTCCGCAGTTGACGTGGAACAGGCATTGAGCGAAGCGCTTTCTGCACAGAGTAGTGCAGTAGCAAAAGAGGAATAGCCCTGTTACAAAACTGCTATTGAAGACAGGTGTTGTAAAATGGAGGGCGGTGAATATAATACCCCGCCCCGGACTGCCGCTCTTTTCTTATCTATATGGATAGGGGATAGAGGTTAAAGGCTGCAAAGAATAAATAGAGGTCGACAAAGTAAGCTATGGCAACAATCAGCCAATTAGTAAGAAAACCGCGCAAGCGTAAAGTGACTAAAAATATCGTTCCGGCGTTGCAGGCATGCCCACAACGTCGTGGCGTATGTACCCGTGTGTATACCACTACACCTAAGAAGCCGAATTCCGCCCTACGAAAAGTATGTCGTGTACGGCTCACCAACGGGTTTGAAGTGACCTCCTACATTGGTGGTGAAGGTCATAACCTCCAAGAACACTCTGTGGTATTGATTCGTGGCGGTCGTGTCAAAGACTTGCCAGGTGTTCGATATCATACGATTCGAGGCACTCTAGATACGTCTGGTGTCGCTGATCGTAAACAGTCGCGTTCTAA
>JAADHW010000023.1 GCA_013151695.1 Gammaproteobacteria bacterium | reverse complement strand
TGAGTCGATGGCAGTGGATAGGGCACTAGAGAATGCCGCGCACGTAGTGAACATTGATTTGGTGAATAATCGGGTTGCGCCCAGTCCATTGGAGCCTCGAGCGTGTGTTGGTTTGTTCGAAGATGGCCAGTATGTACTCTACAACCCTAGCCAAGGTCCATTTGTCCAACAAAGCGTGCTGGCTAAAGCTATTTTCAAGGTCGACATGGAAAAGGTCAGGGTCATATCGCTTGATACGGGTGGTGGCTTTGGTATCCGTGGGGAGATACACCCCGAAGCGTGCATATGCTTGTTTGCAGCAAAAAAATTGCAAGTGCCGGTGAAATATACCGGCGACCGCTCGGAGATGTTTTTAGCAGATTCCCATGGGCGCGACAATTTAACGCATGCTACCGCTGGGTTTGACCAGGCAGGAAAGTTTCTCGCCCTGCGGGTAGAAACCACAGCCAATCTTGGTGCCTATTGCACTGCCGTTGGACCCCTTGTGCCAACCATGGCGGGAGGCCGCGTTGTCGGCACAGTGTATCGAATTGAGCATGTTCATCATTCTGTTAAAGCGGTGTTCACTAACAGCATGCCGGTGGCTGCCTATCGTGGCGCAGGCCGACCGGAAGCCTGCTATGTGATGGAACGCTTGTTGGAAAAAGCCGCACTAGAAATGGGTGTCGATGCCATTTCCTTACGCAAGATTAATTTTGTTACCCCGCAAGAAATGCCTTATCGGATGCCATCTGGGGTTGAGCTTACCAGCGGCCGGTTCAGCGAAACCCTAGATATGGCCTTGCAAAAATCTATGTGGCACAGTTTCGAAGAAAGACGTGCAAACTCTGCTGCGAAGGGCTTATTGGCAGGACACGGCATAGGCTACTATGTCGAATCTAGTGGTGGTGGCCCTGAAGAGGAGGCACACATCACCCTCAACGATGATGGTAGCGTTGACGTAGTGGTGGGTACGTTTAGTCACGGTCAGGGTCATCGCACAACCTATTCTCAGGTGTTGTGTGAAGTGCTCGGCATAGACTTCGACAAGATAAATATCATTCAAGGCGATACACAAACCGTCAAATTTGGTGGTGGTACAGGCGGCTCTCGATCATCACAAATGGGTAGCATTGCCGCAAAGAAGGCTTGTGAGGAAGTGTTGGAAGATGCCGTTGATGTGGCAGCCGAATTGCTACAAGCCAGCAGGCCAAGTGTGGCCTATGAACAAGGCATTTTCACCAGCACTCAGAACAGTTCCCAAGTGACCTTGGCACAGGTTGCCCAGGCAGCAAAGGACCCACAATTTGGGGGCCGAGCGTTAAGTAAAACCCATCGCTACAACCGTGGCGGCGGCTTTACCTTTCCCAATGGTTGCCATGTAGCAGAGGTGGAGGTAGACCCCGAGACCGGCAGTATAGACATAACAAACTACACCGCTGTGGATGATTGTGGCCGCGTTATTAATCCGCTGCTTGCATCGGGACAAGTGCACGGAGGTGTTGTGCAGGGGATTGGCCAAGCCGTGTATGAACATGCGGTTTATGATGAATATGGCCAGCTTGTGAGCGGATCATTGATGGACTACGCAATGCCTAGAGCAACACACGTGCCGGACATCCAAGTTGCCTTTAACGAAGTGTTAGATCCAAACAATGAATAGGGGGTTAAGGGCATCGGGGAAGGTGGTGCTTGTGGTGCGCCCCCGGCAATTGTTAACGCGGTACTAAATGCGCTGCAACCCTTGGGTGTAGACAGTATCGATATGCCGTTGACTAGTGAGGCAGTTTGGCGAGCCATTCAGGCTCACCAAACTGAGCCATACATAAAGCGAGCTAACTCACCGCCTGGGAATCAGGCCGCCCCGTCACCCCGGCAATCATATCTTTCGCTTCCTTGGTTGACGGCAGAGTGGGTTTTCTACCTCTATTCATATTGAAAGGTTCGGTGTCGATGTCTTCTAGCTCAATTTCACCCGCGAGCACAGCTTTTTTCCATTCCTGGTGCTTATCTTCCAAGGCATGAAATTCTGGCATGACCTCATCGGCGAATAGTTGTAGTGAGCTGCAGATGTCCTCGTGGGTGTTCTTGCCTGCCTGGTTGAGCAAAATGACTTGATCGACATTTGCGTCCTCTAACTCTTTCAATCTAGTGCGAATGGTGTCGGGTGAACCAATCAACTCGCTACCGCTGCGTTTTTGTCCTGCTGGGGTTTGCCTCCATTCTTGGTAGCGTTCCCAAATATTGACGGAACCTGGTTCGAATGGGCCTTCTTGGCCGTATAGACGCAAGGCAAATTGGAAGAAGGTCCACCCATCAGCTTTTTCCCAAGCTTCTTCATCGGTTTCTGCGCACATGAACCCAGAGACTACCGCGATGTTGGGGTTGGCTTGGTAGTCGGTGAGTTTTTCCTGGTGGTGAAGGAAGGTGTTGTAGTAGGCGTTCACCCAGGCTTGGGCGGTGTTTAGGTCTGCGAATTTAAAACACAGTGCACCCATGCCTCGATGAGCCGAGTACTTAATGGTTTCGAGCTGCGAACAGGCTACCCACAACGGTGGATGTGGTTTTTGTAGCGGCTTTGGTACGACGGCCCGTTTCGGAAATTTAAAAAATTCTCCGTCATATTCCCAACCGTGGTTATAGAACATTGGCAGGGTGCAGCGCACAGCGTCTTCCCAGACATCTCGCTTGTCACGATAGCGTAAGTTAAATGGATGTAGTTCGGTGACGGATGCACCTTCTCCGAGGCCAAGTTCTACCCGACCATCTGAAATCAAATCCAGCGTGGCAATTTTTTCCGCGACACGCGCTGGGTGATTGGTGGTCAGTTGAATAATGCCGTGGCCCAAACGTATGTTTTTAGTTCGTTGACTGGCTGCGGCAAGAAACACTTCTGGTGCAGAGGAATGGGAGTACTCCTCTAAAAAGTGGTGCTCTACCTCCCAGGCGTAGTCGTATCCTAATTTGTCTGCTAGTTCAATTTGGTCCAGTGAATCTTTGAACAATTTGTGTTCACTGAACTCGTCCCAATCCCGCGGTAACTGATGTTCGTAGAAAATTCCGAATTTCATAGTGCTCCCCTAAAGATATGTGATGCCTTCATAGTGCTGTTTTTTGGACGATACTGTCAACAATCGCTAATTCTTGACCCTTGACCCTTGTCCCTTGACAGCATGGAGACAACAACACTAGATTCATAACATTTAGTGATACACATTCAGGGGTAGGGTATGAGTTATACGGGAGCAGACCTAATTGCAGATGCATTGGCGCAATTGGGCGTGGAGCACGTGTTTGGCATCGTCAGCATTCACAACATGCCCATGCTCGATGCGATTAACCGTTTGGGAAAAACGAAGATTATTAACGTGCGGCACGAACAAGCGGGTACGCATGCAGCAGATGGGTATGCGCGTGCAACGGGCAAGCTGGGGGTGATGATTGCATCTACCGGGCCGGGTACTTCCAATACGGTGACGGGCTTGTATGAAGCCCAGTATGGTTCTTCACGGGTCATGGTCATAACCGGCCAAGCCGAAACCGCCTTCTATGGGAAGGGTTTAAGTTATGTGCATGAAGCAGAAAACCAAGTGCCTATGTTAGAGACGGTTTGTCGTCGTGTGGAAAGCCCCCGTCATATTAGTCAACTCGGTCGTGCCTTCGATGCAGTCATTAACGACATGTTCACTGGGCGCGGTGCGCCAGGTGCGCTGGAAATACCCATCGATTTGCAGTACGCCGAAGCAGAGCCGATAGAAGTGAGCTTGCCGAATACTGCAGATGACCAGGCTGATGCAAAGCAAATTGAAGCGGCGGTTGAAAAAATAAGCAACAGTTCACGTCGGGCCGGCGGCGGCGTGATTGCTGCGGGCGCAGTAGATGAGTTGCAAGCCTTGGCTCAAAAGCTAGATTGTCCAGTTCTCACCACCGTAGACGGTCGTGGTGTGCTGCCTGAAGACCACGAACTTTGTGTCGGCAATTATTACAATAGCGCTGGCATGTACAATGCTATTGGTGGCGCAGATCTAACCATTGCGATTGGCACCAAATTTGCGGTGGGGGTTGGAGGCCAGTTTCAAAAGCAAACACCACCCGGTGATTTACTGCAAATCGATATTGATGGCAACATGATTGGTCGTACCCATACCGCCCATGTCGGCGTGCTGGCTGATGCCAAGGTCGCCTTATCTGCGATTAATGCCAGTCTCACAGATACGACACCTAATGATGGGCAGTTTAATCAGGTGGTGTGGGAAGCGCGTGAGGGCGTGCACAAAGCCATGCGTGACCGGCTGGGCTCAGATTGGCCATTGGTGATGGATGCCATCCGCGCCAAGTTGCCCAGAGATGGCGTCTTTGTACGAGACCAGACCATATCGGCGTACAACTGGGCCAACCAACAGTTCCCCATCTACGTGCCGCGCACTTCGATTAACCCAACTTCAGGTGCCATTGGTCCTGGCTTTCCTATGAGTGTTGGGGCCGCCATTGCGACCAATCGCAAAACCGTGGTTATTCACGGTGACGGCGGCTTTATGTTTCACGCCACAGAGCTTGCG
>JAADHW010000366.1 GCA_013151695.1 Gammaproteobacteria bacterium | reverse complement strand
CTTTGGTAAGGAGCGAAGCCATTGGTCAACAAGATTTGGTAAAAATCCAGGGACATTCCACTCCAGAACCTGAGCACCAAGAGCGGGCACAAGCCCAACCGGCACAACTACACAAACCCCATCGTCCGCTTCCCCCGGCGCAAACTTGTACTTTAAGGTCAATTCTAGCTCGCCCACTGGTAGCGTGGAGGGGAATTCTGCTTCCCTAACGAGAGCATCATCTACGCGTAAAAGGTTGTCGGCAGACAGAAAAAGTGAATTGACCTGCTGCGTACTGGACTTTCGTAACCAACGCTGAAGATCAACAGCACGACACACGTTCTGCGGTATTATCTTGGCGTAGAAGGCATATATATCGTCATCACTAATCAGCAAATCTCTACGCCGACCTTTCGCTTCCATATCTTGAATCGCGGCTATTGCTAAGAAATTGCTTGTTAAAAACTCCGGTGGATTCTTCAATCGACCACCTACCAGCGCTTCTCGAATAAACAAGTCTCGACAAACAAGGCGGTCGTGCTGAGCAAAGCTGATCTGCCTATCTTCGACAAGACGCAGGCCATAGAGAGTAAGACTCATGCGAGCCATCACCTCACCTCGCTTTTCGCTCCAAAACGGATGACTGTAATGCGACTTGCTCAGATGCGCATAGAGTGTTGCTCTATCCAAGCTGGTTTCACCTGGGCAACATTGCGCGCGTAAACCCTTGATGTTTCCGCAATTTCTCCCGCAACAATCCATTTAGCAGTGGTTTGGCTAAGATTCGAACCAGGAAAAATACGCAACTTCAATCCGCGAGCGCCTAAGTAGGAACCACGCTCATCATGAGTTGCCACCAAACTTAAGCTGCCAGCCAATATGCATTCGTGTATGGCCTGATAACTTGCCGCCTTTGGCGTATCTGTGTAACCCAGATCCTTACAGATCAAGCGCAGCTGGCGATGCACCTCTCGCCACTCCCGAACTCGCTGTGGGTTGATGAAACGTTTAGCCAACGCGCGTTGCATGCGATTGCGGGTCAGAGTTTGACGCTGCTCTTCGATCCACGACCACAAGTTCAGCAGCGTTATGAAGTCACTGCGAGAATGGCTGAATGTAGCATGTGCTTGGTCTGCTAACTGACGCTTGTTCATGGGCCGTTCGCGCGGGTCCTGAACCGCCAAGGCAGATACCAATATGGTTATCTCGGACACCGCGCCCTGTTTGTGCGCTTCAATCAACATACGTGCCAGCCGAGGATCGATAGGCATGCGCGCCATAGCTTGGCCGTGGGCAGTTAACTTCGTCCCAGACAAGGCTTGCAGCTCTAACAGCAGCAACATCGCATCTTTAACAGCTGCAGGTTCGGGTGGATCTATAAATGGGAAGGTATTGATGTCACCCAGTTTGAAGGCCTGCATTTGCAATACCACTGACGCCAAATTCACCCGCCGGATTTCGGGGTCAGTGAATTCGGGACGGGATAGAAAATCTACTTCATCATAAAGGCGAAAACAAACTCCGGGGGCTACTCGCCCGCAGCGTCCTTTGCGTTGGTTCGCGCTGGCTTGTGAAACGGGTTCAATAGGCAGGCGCTGCAACTTCGACCGATAACTGTATCGATTGATTCGCGCAAACCCGGGGTCAATGACAAAACCAATGTTAGGCACGGTTATCGAAGTCTCCGCTACGTTGGTGGCCAATATCACCCGACGTTTAGAGCTGCTCGGTTCGAATATTTTTCGCTGTTCCGCAAAGGACAAACGTGCGTATAAGGGCAATATCTGAAACCTTTCAGAGAAACGCTGACGCAGTGTTTTGGCAGCTTCAAAGATTTCTCGCTCGCCGGAAAAGAATATCAACACATCTCGCGCTTGAAGTGATGCGTTTGATTTAGAGCCCTCTATCACCTCTAATGCATCACCGACATCACCGATGATGTCGCCCGAGGCTTCCACATAGTTGGTTTGCACAGGATAGGTTCTTCCGCCTACCTCTACCACCGGTGCGTTATCAAAAAACTTTGAAAAGCGATCAACGTCGATGGTTGCAGAGGTAACAATCACCTTCAAGTCTCGACGTTTAACCAACAGACGCTTTAAGTATCCAAGCAAAAAATCTATGTTTAAGCTGCGTTCGTGAGCTTCGTCGATGATGATGACATCGTATTGATCTAAAAAACGATCCCGTCTGATCTCAGTTAGCAAAATTCCGTCTGTCATTACCTTAATCAGTGAATCATCACCCACCTGGTCACTGAAGCGGATGGCATAACCAACCTGACGGCCTAATTCACAACCAACCTCTTGTGCAATTCGTTGGGATACCGTGCGTGCTGCAAGTCGACGCGGCTGTGTATGGCCGATGAGCCCACCCTCACCTAAGCCTAACTGCAAACAAAGTTTTGGAATTTGAGTGGTTTTGCCAGAACCGGTTTCACCAGCAATAATAATGACAGCATGTTTAACCAACAGATCAGAGATTTCTGCAGCGTGCGCGCTGAGCGGGAGCTGCTCAGGCAAACTGAGGTCGAGATCGAGCCTGGCTCGAGAACGCCGCTTGCGTAACTCTACTGAGGCTGCAATTTGCTTCTGCGACAGCTGGCCCTGACGCAGCCTATGAAGGTCTTTCCGCATCACTGCATCATTATGATGTGTACCTAATGAGGGGCTTGATGATTTTGTCATGGGCATTGCAACATCAGACACTCGAATCGCAAAACGGCCGGTGAACCGGCCGTTTCTTTTTACAAGTAGCTGTTATTCTACTTTGATAGTTCGCTCATACTTTCTTCGAGCCCTTTGACCGTCAGCGGAAACATATTTCCCTCCACCAAATTCTGGGTCATCGTCACCGAAGAAGAATATTCCCATGTTTCTTGAGGTGTTGGATTTAACCAAATCAGCTTGTCATAGACTGTCGTAAATCGCTCCATCCAAGAAGCACCCGGTTCTTCATTCCAATGCTCCACACTGCCACCTGCGTGAGTGATCTCATATGGTGCCATGGTCGCATCGCCTACAAAAACCACCTTGTAGTCATGAGCATATTTGTTCAACACATCAAAAGTTGATATCCGTTCATTCATGCGTCGACGATTATCCTTCCAAACCGATTCGTAAATGAAGTTATGAAAGTAGAAGCTCTCCATATGCTTAAACTCAGTGCGTGTGGCAGAAAACAATTCTTCACACAACTTAACATGAGCATCCATAGAGCCACCGATATCCAAAAACAGTAAAACCTTTACTGTATTTTTACGTTCTGGGCGCATCTTGATGTCTAACATGCCGCCGTTGTGTGCGGTCGAACGAATCGTGTGGTCTAGATCCAGTTCCTCTTCAACACCGGTTCGAGCAAATTTACGCAGGCGTCGCAAAGCCATTTTGATGTTTCGCGTACCTAACTCGACAGAGTCATCGAGATTCTTATATTGGCGCTGATCCCACACCTTCTTGGCTTTTTTCTTCTTGCCTTTGCCTAAGCCGCCAGGTCCATTCTTACCTTGGCGATCTGCGTTACCTTCATCACCTTCTTTGCCATCTTTGCCTTCTTGAGCTTTCTTCTCCGCAGCCTCTTTAGCCTCCTTAAAGGCTTCAATTAGCTTTTCTAAACCACCCAGCGACTCGATGTGTTCCAAGTCTTCTGGCGACAGGGATTTCTCAAACTCTCTTCGCAACCACTCGTCTGGAATCAGTGATTCCAATAAGCCTGTTAAGTCATCTAAACCCTTAAAATAGGCACTGAAAGCACGATCAAACTTGTCGTAGTTTTTCTCATCCTTAACCATCGCAGTTCGACTGAGCAAATAGAAATCATCTACGTTGGCGTATACCAACTCGTATTTCAAACCTCTTAACAAGTCCATAAGCTCACGTATGGTAACGGGAACTTTGTACTTACGTAGAGTAAGGAAAAAATTAATTAACACGAGTTATCCCCGGCTATCTCGACGATTCATAAATGCCAGCCTCTCCAGCAGGTGCACATCCTGCTCATTCTTAACCAGTGCACCGTACAAGGGAGGAATCGCCTTGCTAGGATCGCGATTGGTAAGAATTTCGTCTGGAATATCATCTGCCATCAACAGTTTTAACCAATCAATTAGTTCAGATGTTGAGGGTTTCTTCTTCAACCCAGGCACCTTGCGAACATCAAAAAAGATTTCCATCGCATCTTTAACTAGATCTTGTTTGATCGATGGGAAATGCACATCTATGATTTGCTGCATGGTTTCTCGATCAGGGAAATTAATATAGTGGAAGAAGCAGCGTCGTAAGAATGCATCCGGTAGCTCTTTTTCATTATTGGACGTAATGATGACTATAGGGCGTTTCTTAGCCTTGATCGTCTCCTTCAACTCGTAGACAAAAAACTCCATTCGATCAATTTCTTGTAATAGATCGTTGGGAAATTCAATGTCTGCTTTATCAATTTCGTCAATCAGGAGAACAACTCGTTGTTCGGAATCAAAGGCATCCCAAAGTTTACCTTTCTTAATGTAATTTCGAATGTCCTTTACCCGCTCATCTCCCAACTGCGAATCCCGCAAGCGCGAGACCGCGTCGTATTCATACAGCCCATTGATGGCCTTGGTAGACGACTTGATGTGCCATTCGATCAACTCCATGTTGAGGGTCTCAGCCACCTGCTCTGCCAACATGGTTTTGCCGGTGCCAGGCTCGCCTTTGATCAACAAAGGACGCTCTAACTTCACCGCTGCGTCCACGGCCATACTCAGTTCGTCAGTTGAAATATACTGTTCGGTGCTATCAAAAATCATTAAATGTTCCGCTTGCTAAAATTCGAGCTTTTGATCGCGCAGTACTCCTACGCGCCGGTCTGCTTATTGCCGGCCTGCTTTTTACAGAAGCAAAGCGGACTATTTTAGTCAGGCGGCGGATGCCGCGCAAGCGAAACTACGTTTGTTACAGGGATGCAGCTCGCCTTTATGCGGGCTCAACTTCCGCTTGACGCAATTCAAAGCCAAGTGGTGCAGAGCGAAACATCCACCAAATAAGTGCACCTAAGCCCAAATTGAGGGCTACGATTAAGCCAGCGAACCACAATGGTAAAAGCGGTGTCTTGGTTGCCGGTGTTGCAAATGCTACTTGAGCATTAGAGATCAGTGCGGTTGCAGAAGCTGTTTGGGGTATCTGGCTCACCGCAGAACCTTGTTTGCTTGATAACCCTTGCGCAGAGCCCACATTGCCCGGCGCAGATGCTAAGACGCCTTCACCCATAGCTGCAACTTCCATTGGCTCAGGGCGCGCAATCAAGTTACCTTGCGCATCAAAGCGGTACACGTGTTTAACATTTTCCGGTAACGGCAAGTTTAGTGTTATCGGTCTCGTCTTTAAAAAATATCCTTTTTTATTCAACAAGTTACCGGACATAGAGAAAGAAATTTCGATAATTCCTTCGGTCTCATTTATCGGAATTTGCCACAAGCCAGCGGGTAACTTTATTCCCGGCACGAGCGACCCCACCTTGGGTGGTTTACGCACCTTAGCCGTACTTTTGACGCTGCGATAATCAACATCTGCATGAGTAAAATACACCCAAGCGACCGCTTCTCCCGCCTGGTTTTCGACAATTTCCACCTTTATTGGGTTTGTGGCGGCAAACGGATATTTTACCTGGCGGACAAATGTCGGCGCTATAATCTGTACCTCAAGGTCATGACTTCCGTCTTGTAAGCTGACGAAAAATGCTTCAAACCCAGACCCCACTCGATCCACCGGCAACGGAACTCGATCACCCTCACTATTTAGCCAAGCCCGTACACTCAACAGATCCAAAAAGTCGGTGTTCTTGATGTGCTCTCCAGCACTATAAAGTTTAATCAGGGCTGAGCTTTCGTCGCTGGGAATCACAGTACTGCCAAGGCCTTCAATAAGAATGTCTATTTCGCCAAAAACAGCTACTTTTTGCGGCTGCGCACCCATCACCTGCCACCAGCCAGGCTGGGGCTCTTCAATACTGGCCATTTCAAAGCGTTCGGCAAGCAGCCAGCGCCCATTTTCTAGTGGTGTGTATCGACTCAGGCGTGTCCCGTCCGGCCGCAATAAAGTAGGTTGTACCACGTCTGCATCTTGTCGCAGCCACATCAAGGAGAGAACTTCAGCACCCGGAGCTATTTGAAAACGCCCGGAATCATCAACCACTGCCTGTGGTTGTAACTGCACAAACTGAAGTACGCCGAGGACAAAATTCTGCATTTGCTCAACATTGTCTATACGTTGATGGATACCGCCACTCAAATGTGCAATTTGGCGTAGCAGGTCTACATCACCCCCATCCCCGGTGACCACGGTGTGAACCACTACACGGGCAAGTTTTAGCTGCGTAGCCCATTCCTGCAGCAAGCTGTCTCGAGTTTTGTCGACATGCTTGTCGCCCCTACCCTTACTCATATGACCATCAGAAAAAACCACAACATGAGATACGCCACGATCAGAGTCCAACATATCCCAAGTAGCTACCCGCAACGCGTCAGCCAACACTGACGAGCTACTAGTTTGTTTAAGATTGCGCGCATGTATCGCTGCTACCTGCTTCCATAACATATCAGCCGGGCCGTACTTCGCAACCTGACGAGTCACGTGAGCAAAAGTCCAAACTCCAGCTTTGGCTGAATCCGGAAGCGACTGCACCAACAGCTCTAAACCTTGGCGATTCATATCAAACCTAGCTGGCGATGTGTGTGTTGATACATCCACAACAACCCGCACATCTACCGGCATTAGTGCCGGTGCCGGCATTAGTGCCGGTGCCGGCATTGTTGCCGCGCGAACATCGCATACCGGTGCGACACAAAGCATGACGATGAGAGTAACAAAACTGAATTTAACCATAGGCACAAGGTTCAGCTTCCATGCTGAATGAAGTGACGCTTACTAAAGTCTAGCAGCGCTTAGAAATTCGTGGGGTTAATCGCTGGAACTGGTTTTATTTCGCCTCTTCACAACAAAAAAGTAGTAGCTCAAAGCACAAATCACACCAACACACAATAATGCAAGACCTAATATCCTTAGGCTCGCCGCTGGCCTGCCATCTGTTTGAAAGAAACTTTCAAATATAGCTATAACAAAGGCCGGCGCTATCATGCCTTCATACCCTGGCACTGGTGCAGGGACAACAAATAGGGTCACGAGTAGGGCAACACATAACATACGTAGTAGATGCCAGCTTGTGCGACGCAACAGGTGGTAGGTGATGGCGCCACCCAACAATCCGCACACCCCTACAACTACCCACGCAATATTATAGTGACTCAAAATTCGCTACCTACTTCAACTCATACCAACTATTGCTCAACCCATTTCACGATCATCAGCTGTTGCTCGTCTTGATGAACTTGTCCTACGTGAATAACCTTGTCCCTTACCGAAATATTGGCCGCATGCACAGAGTTGTTGGTACCGGAAATCAAAGGATGCCACGTTTCAAGTTGACGCCCTTCTGCTAGTGTACGATAAGCACAAGTTTTCGGCAGCCAGCTGAACTCGACTGATCTGGCAGGGGTTAACACCACACAATCTGTCACTCGAGTGTGCCGGTTGGGATAGTCTGTACATCGACAATCCTCGATATCCAAAAGATCACACACCAGTGCGCTGTAGTGAACTTCAGCAGTATCTTCATCCTCTAGTTTAATCATGCAGCACCGTGCACAACCATCACACAGACTCTCCCATTCAGTTCGAGACATTTCTTGCAGAGATTTTGTTTGCCAAAATTTTTCCATCAGCGCGAATAAATATCAGTGTCTACAGCGGCAAGTTGCACATAGAACCCTTGATCTTCGATCGCTCGAAGAACATCTGCCGCCTGCGCCTGGGCCAGAGTTTTGTTCACATCAAGATGAAATTGCAAAATCTTTATGGCCTGCCCAAAGTGGGTTCTAAAAGCTTCTGGCAAGTTTTCAAATTCTCCATCCACCGGTATGTAAACATAAGTGTCCGCACGTTTAGCACTGCGATAAACATTAACCTCAACAACCTCAAGATCCATTTAAGACCTGCAGAAAGTCAGTTTGAACCAAGTCTGCTCGCCACCCCTGATAGTGAGGTGACAACGTTTGTTTCACTCCAAAGTATCGCACACACTCTTCAAGGTCTTTCTTTCGACAGATAAGTTCTGGTGCAATTTCAATTCGTTGGGCAACGTCAACACCGATGCTACGCAAAGCCTTAACCGTTGCACCTTGTTTAGAAGTCAATGGACGAGCCAGTGCCCGGGGTTGTTGAGTAGAAGACGATTCATGCGCGCCCAGCAAACCATCGCAGTATTTTCGCGCAACAGCCCTCGGCAATAGCATGAACACATGGTCTTGGTTCAGATCATCTTGGATAGAAAATTCATACAAATGGTCATCCCAAACCACTCGGTTTCTCGGTACATTTTCAAGCCGCGCCGTTTCTTCACGCCAAGCACACAGCCGTTGTAAGGTCGCCAATTGATGAGAGTCTAGCTGCCATGCTTTCTTCAAATTCCTGTAGTACTTTTGTGGGTCTCCTGGCTGGTAAGCGCAACGCGCGGTCATCTCTCGCTCGAACCAAGCTTGCTTGTTCGCCGATTCAAGATCACTCGACAACCCTGAATATAGGGCTTCCAAATATACGACATCTTCAACCGCATACTTAATTTGTTGGTCTGTTAGGGGTCGCTGCAACCAATCGGACCGCGTCTCGTGTTTGTTGATGAACACTTCTACTCTCTTCTGCAAAAGCGCTGCATAACTCAAGCTATAGTCCTGAGAGAGAAATGCTTGGGCAAACTGTGTATCAAACACGTTGACCGGCACCACATTTAAGTGGTGATTGATGAGTTCAAGATCCTCAAGACAAGCATGCATAATTTTAGTCGTAGCCGGATCTTCGAGGTACGCTATAAAAGGTGTCCAATCGGTTATCGATAACGGATCTAACAGAAAAACTCTATCGCCTGAAGCAATCTGATACAAGCCAGGTAGCGGATAAAAAGTGCTGGTACGCATGAACTCCGTATCTAGACCAATACGTTGCTGCCATGAGCTAACCGCGTCTGCGAGTGCTTGATTACTTGTAACGCTGTTAATTGATAATTCGCCGTCCTTGCAAAGCATGAGCCAGGGTGCCTCCGTCTATGTACTCTATTTCTCCACCCAAGGGCACACCGTGTGCGATGCGACTCATCCGCTCGACCAAACCATGTGCTAGTTGCACGATGTAGTGTGCTGTCGCCTCACCTTCCACCGTTGGATTGGTCGCCAATACTAATTCTTTAGGCCTCAATTCGTGAATACGGTCGACAAGTTGATCGAGACCCAATTGCTCCGGACCTATGCCTTCCAAAGGCGAAAGTCGGCCATTCAACACGTAGTAATATCCTTTGAAGCCACCCGCCTGTTCGATGGCGATAATATCTGCCGGAGACTCAACAATGCATAACAAGCTAGGATCTCGACCCGGGTCTCGACAGATTCTGCAAATCTGCTGCTCCGTCAAATTCTGGCATGCCTGACACTGCTTCACGTTTAGCATCGCCTGCTGCAAAGCTTGGGCTAAGTCTACCCCAGCCTTGCGCTCGCGCTGCAGCAGGTGTAGTGCCATTCGTTGGGCAGACTTCGGTCCAACCCCAGGCAAAACTTGCAAGGTCTCGATTAGCGTATCAATGACTGACATTAAGTAGGGAAACCACCAAAGGGCAAATTGATGCCACCGGTCAAATCCGACATCTTCTCTGCTTGGGTTTTTTCAACCCTACGCACGGTATCGTTGCATGCTGCCGCCAACAAATCTTCAAGTACCTCTTTGTCTTCTTGCATTAGGCTGCTGTCAATCTCTACGCACTTCACTTCGTATCGACAATTCATGGTCACTTTGACCATGCCAGCGCCACTCTCGCCTTGGACCTCGATGTTCGCCATTTCAGCCTGGGCTTGTTGCATACGGCTCTGCATCTGCTGTGCCTGTTTCATCAAATCACCAATGCCTTTCATCAGCCTTTTTTCCTCCACATTTAGATTGAAGTCCGATTTTAAGCCGGACGAATTTCATCAATTCGGCCATCAAACTCTGATAACAATCCACTGACAACAGTATCTTGCTGGATGACAGATTCAGCCCGCGCTTGTCGTTCTAAGGCTTCTCTAACCCTACGCTGTGCTGGACTTTCGGTAGGCAACACTCCGACAGACAAAGTGAGTTTGACCTCACATTCACAGCTCTCCTGCAATGCTCGAGCCAGCTGTCGCTGTTGAGTATCGTTGAGCAAAGTATCGTGTTCTTGGTCGAGAAGAATCTCAATGTTTGGGAGCTCAAAACTAATCAACACCGAATTTTCAGCAATCATCTTAACAACACCTCCCACTGCAAGTTGGTCTACGATTGCCAACCACTGGTCTGCCAGCTTACCGCCTGTTTCGAGTGCTTTTACTTGCGAATTTTCCTGCATACTATCCGGCGTACGGGCAATAGCGGGGGGCTGCTCGGGTGACTTAACCTCATCTGTGGAGGCCTCGGTGATCGCAGCGCGAGGCGGCACAGTAGAACCTGCATCCGGTGCAAACGCCAGCATGCGTAGCAACGTCATTTCAAAACCACTGCGCTCATCTGGCGCAATGGCAAGGTCTCTGTGGCCGACGAGGGCAATTTGATAATAGAGTTGCAATTCTTCTGCTGAAAACAATTGTGGTTGATCTGATACTGCAGCTAACACGGCCAGCCGATGAAATTCTTCTAACAAACCTTTTAATACATCCGAAAAGTCGGCACTGCGCTCGGCGAGCGAACCACTCACATCCATCAGGGTACTGGCCGAGCCGTTCGCAATCGCATCGATAAGGCTGCTAACCTCACTGGTTCCAACTACACCCAACATTTCAATGACATCATTTTGCTTCAACGTGCCCTGGCCGTAGGAAATAGCCTGATCGGTAAGGCTTAAAGCGTCGCGCATACTTCCGCTGGCGCTACGCGCGATGACGTCTAAGGCGCCCGTTTCAAACTCAATTCCCTCAGTTGTGAGGATACCTTGTAAATATTCACTGATGCTGGAGGTTGAGATGTTCTTAAGTTGGAACTGCAAACACCGCGACAACACAGTAACGGGTACCTTTTTCGGGTCAGTGGTAGCCAATAGAAACTTCACATGTTCTGGTGGCTCTTCCAAGGTTTTCAACAATGCATTGAAGCTAGCGGTAGATAACATGTGCACTTCATCGATGAGAAATACTTTGTAGCGTCCCCGCGTCGGCAGATACTGAGCATTTTCGAGCAGATCTCGAGTGTCGTCCACGCCAGTACGCGAAGCGGCATCTACTTCGATCAAATCGATAAACCTGTTCTCTTTTACCTCAATGCATATTGAGCAGCTTTCACAGGGAGAAGAACTCACACCCTTCTCGCAATTGAGAGATTTTGCGACAATTCGAGCAATTGTCGTCTTTCCTACGCCGCGTGTACCGGTGAATAGATAGGCATGGTGCAACCTCCCCGCATCTAAGGCGTGGCGCAATGCCCGCACCACGTGGTCCTGGCCAACCAAGGCATCAAAACCTGCAGGTCGTAGTTTCCTTGCTAACACTTCATAGCTCATGGCGGGTATTCTATCAGTCTCCCGGCATTAGCTCATAGGTTGATATCATCTACGATGTACTAAACCGTCATATCGGTGACAAATTTACAATCATTGGACACCGGGGCGCTGCAGGTCTCGCCCCAGAAAATACCCTAAAGAGTTTTTCCCTGGCCTTTGAGCTTGGCTGCACCATGATAGAACTCGATGTCCACTGCCTCTCACCATCCAATTCACTCGACGAAGACTGGACTAACCTGTGTGTGATCCACGACGAGACACTAGACAGAACGACCAATGCCAGCGGAACAGTGGCGCAGTTAGGAGCGCAAGATCTAGCTCATATTGATGCCGGCGATGGAGAATCCATTCCACACTTGACCCAAGTGTTCGACCTCGCATCTCATCAAGCAAAAACAATTGCCATAAACATTGAACTTAAAGGCCTGGGGACTGCGACGCCAGTTGCACATTATCTAGAGCATTTATCGAAACAGCCAAGCGATATTCCGGTACTGGTTTCCAGCTTCAATCACACACTGCTTGGCGAATTCAGATCCCTCGATCCCCACACAGCGGTCGCACCATTATATAATCGGGGAGTAGAGAAATTTCACCATACCGCAAAACAACTAGATGCTTTCGCGGTGAATATATCGGCAAAAAGCGCGAACGAAAAAAGAATTCGAAGTATCCGCAGCCAAGGATATCAGGTTTTTGTTTATACGGTAAACTCGTTAGAAATAGCCATGCAGCTCAGAAGCTGGGGCGCGAGTGGAGTTTTCACCGACCACCCCGATCGTTTGCTTAGTTTACAGAGCTAGCGCTCCAATTCTTTGAGTTCTCGAGACAACTCATACTTCTCATCTGTGACAATTTTTTCCAACACCTCTATTCTCCCGCGCAGGTCATCGATTTCTTCCTGATATTGCTCTATGCCATCAACATCACCACGTAGCCTCTTTGTTTTTAGGTAGTTGTTATACATACCAGCGCCGCAACTGACCGCGACAATCAAGACAACCATTGAAAATACGTCCATTCGACCTTCCTATAACCTGATATTGACAATTTAATTCCGCTGAGATGCTGTGTCACCAACGAGTAGCGACTAGAACAGACGCTGCACCACTCCGGAACCTAAAATTTGTTGTAGCACCCAAGGCGCTCCTCGGTAGTTTACCTGAGCAGCACCCAAAATATTAACGTCCAATAACTCAGCAACCTGTAGATCAACCCAGCCATTGCCACGCACATTCACTTGGGAGGTTTTACTGGCCAGCGCGCTGGCCTTATATCGGCCTATACCTGAGAGATCCACCACTTGGTGTTGTACCACACCACTCAACGAAAAATATGTTTCACCACTGCCAATAACGGTTAGCTCGTTTACATCAAGGGCAGTCAACGCGAAGCTACCGGCGCCCTTACCTTCGAGGGTTAACCTTGGAGTTTGTAGCCCGTGGCCGATGACCCGCACTGGACCAAAGGTTACCACCTCCTTGAGTTGCTTCACGTCCAACTCAACTCGCAAAAGCGATGGTCGCACGCCACCTATTTGGCTATCGATATACAGAACCCCATCGACGACCTCAATGCGTAAGTTGCCGAGGTCATGAGGAAGCCCTTGGGCTTGTACGAACAACACATCACTTTGGCGTAACACCAGATCAATGGTGCCTGTGGTATAAATTCGTTCGTAAGGGGATACTTCAACTACCCACTCTATTACCTGTGAATCGGCGGGCTCTTTTTCAAGGTGAGGTTCAAGCAGTGTATTTTGGAGTGGGCTTTGGGCTAGTGCCAAGGTCATTGCACCTAAGTATACAAAGCCAACTGCCAGCACCAGCAGAATTCTGAATTGAAGAAATCGCGTGTTAGGTAATGAATAGACCTGCATCAGCGAGCACCCTCCTCCCTTTCTATCTTCGTTAACTCTTTATGTAATTCATATTGATCAGAGGTAACAAACGACTCCAAACGACGTAAGCGTAGCTCTGCTTGACTAAAATCTTCGCCGGTATGTCGAAGACTCAGCCTCGGATTCATTATCTGAGCAGCGTCTGGGGAGGCCTCTTGCTTATTCCTTTCGGGTTGTGTCTTTTGACGTTCTTGTAACTGCTGGTGCGAACTGCCATTTGGCCCACGCTCAGCACCCATAACAAAGTAGGCGATCCAATACGCAGGGAATACAATACCTGGTAAGAATATTAAACCAGTAAGCGCACCGATACGTACCATCCACGTATCAACTCCAAAATGACGCGCTAGACCTGCACAAACACCGGCGATTTTATGATCTGATTTGCTGCGAGATAAGCCTGGTCTTTTACTACGATACCGCTCTGCTCTATCACTGAACTTGTGGCGATGACGATGGCGACGTCTACGTCGTGAGCGTCGATGTTCAGATTCATCACTGCTCCCACCAAATCGATTGAGGCGTAATTCTGATTCGAGCCTCTTGCTGGTATCATCCAACAGGCTGGTTGCACGCTCGGATATTTGACCCGTAGTGGCGGACAGTAAATCTTGAACCGCCTTCTCAAGTCGACCCACCGCCACAGAAAACTCGTTGGAGTCTGCTGACGTATTGCGTCGTTGACCACTTTGTGAATCTCGATCTTTCAATGTTGCTCCCTAACTATTCTGGGGGTTTTGGTTTTCGCCATTGAGGAGTTTGCGCATCCAAGATTGCTTCTAACGTGTCTATGCGCTCAAGCATTCGCTCTGCTTGTAACTCTAGCGTTTCCAAATTCATCCGTTCCGTCTGCGACAATTCGCTTTGCACTTGTTGCTTACTTCGGTAGTGCATCCACAACCAAGCAGGGGCCACGATGACCATAAAGAGTACAGTCGGGACAAAGAATGCGACGACCATGCCGTCCATAAGGTCTCCTAGTTATTGCTATTTTGATTGATCGAACCGGCTGCAACCGTACTCGGCGCATCTTTGCTGGTTATTCTGACTTTTAACTGGCTCAGTTGTGCATCTAAACCCTCATCGGTTTCTAGATCGGAGATTTCATCCGACAAGGTTTTCTGACCCATATCATGCGCCTCGATTTCACCTTCAAGATCATCAATCTTACGCTCGTACAGCTCAAAGCGCGCAATCGCATCATCTATATTGTGATCACTCAGAGTGCGACGAACACCTAGACGAGTTTGGGCTGCTTGGCCGCGAATGATAATGGCATTTTGGCGCGCCTTAGCATCCTTAATTTTAGCCTGTAATGCGCCCACATCGGCACTGAGTTTAGCCAAGGTTTCTTCCAAGGCTTGCAACTCTTCACTCAAAACGGTGACAGACTCTCGAGCCTTATTCGATTCTGCCAGCGCGCCACGAGCGAGATCATCGCGCTCTTTACGAACCGCTACTTCAGCCTTGCGCTCCCACTCGTCCGCCTCGACTTCCTGCCATTCTTTGCGCCGACCCAGTTCTTTACGATCAGCGATAGCCCGAGCGGAGGTACTGCGTACTTCGACCAAGGCCTCTTCCATTTCTTGGATGATAAGGCGGACCATTTTCTCAGGGTCTTCAGCCTTATCCAAAATGGCGTTAAGGTTAGAATTAATAATATCTGTCATACGTGAAAAGATACTCATCTCCGCATACGCCTCCGTTACTGTATTGTTATTCGCAAACCTTAAGAGCAGGTGTTGCACGTTTACTACATCTTCACTATCACATGTTTCATTACACGTTCCGTGCCAGCTTCGCTTAGCAACACCAAAATACTTTAACTAACTGATAACTATCGAATTATCGAACCCCTAATATTTATGAGCAGCTTTTCAACAAAACATCTATAGTTGTTCTAACCAAATATTGGTCATATTACTCATGCGCGCAGAAGTAGAAAGATTGCTTGGCGAATCTCCCGCCTTTTTACGTACCCTTGAGCAGGTATCACTGATTGCACCGTTAGAAAAGCCGGTGTTGGTCGTCGGCGAACGTGGCACGGGAAAAGAGTTAATTGCATCAAGACTGCACTATCTCTCCAACCGCTGGGAAAGTCAGTTTATAAAAATGAACTGTGCAGCGATTTCAGAATCATTGTTGGAAACCGAGCTTTTTGGTCATGATGCAGGCGCCTTCACCGGCGCGACCAAGGTACACCATGGACGATTTGAACGTGCCCACGGAGGCACGTTATTTCTCGACGAATTGGCCAACACTTCCATGCAGGTGCAAGAAAAGGTATTGCGTGTTATCGAATATGGAGAGTTTGAACGTGTGGGTGGCAGTAAGACGCTTACCTGTGATGTGCGTATTGTAGCCGCCACCAACGAAGATTTGCCCGCTTTGGCCAACCAAGGGAAATTCCGCTCAGACCTGCTCGATCGCCTCGCGTTTGACGTTCTCACACTCCCGCCGTTACGCGAACGCGAAGAAGATATCCAGATTCTGGCTGAATTTTTTGCCATCAGCATGGCCAAGGAGCTGAACCGCGAATACTTTCCTGGTTTTATTCCAGAGGTGATTAAAAGATTCAGTGAACACACGTGGCCAGGTAATGTACGAGAATTGAAGAACGTTGTAGAACGTTGTGTTTATCGCACTGAGCCCGGCGAGATGGTCAGCGATATTATATTTGACCCCTTCGACTCACCCTATCGGCCGGTGAGCGCGCGTGCGGATCGTACGGATAGAGTTGCCAACCTGCCCAGCCCCGCGTTGCCAATAGATTTGAAGGAACACATTGCGCAATATGAAGTTGGCCTAATCGAAAAGGTGATGGACCATGCCAAACACAACCAGCGCAAGGCAGCCGAGCTAT
>JAADHW010000102.1 GCA_013151695.1 Gammaproteobacteria bacterium | reverse complement strand
TCCGAAGGTGCGTATCGCCATACACAAGAAAATCAGGCGAATCGCAGAACACGTTGGTGCTTCCCAAGGGGCTCAGGTGACGGTTGAAATTGACCCTGGTGTGCCGGTAACTTTCAACAGTCCAGAACTGACACAGCAAATGTTACCTACCCTAGAAAAAATATATGGGGCCAGCCAAATATTCAGAAGTGGCAGAGTGACCGGTGCTGAAGACTTTGCTTTTTATCAAGAGGAGGTTCCCGGCTTTTTCTTCTTCATTGGTGCGCGACCTGCAGATGTTGCTCCGGAGGATGCCATTCCAAACCATTCTCCATTGTTCTATGTGGATGAGGCAGCTTTGTTACCGGCGGTGAAGGCCATGAGCCAACTGGCAGTAGACTACCTGCAATCGATCGCACCCTAGGAGGGAGTCTGCGCGGTAGAAATATCCGTAGCGAGGGAGCGCCACAGCGGATATTTGACGCCTTTTTGTCAAAAAGTGTCATTTAACTAGGTATTGCGGACGTTTCGTGACGTAGTACCTACTTTGTTAGCGCCTAGCTTTCTAAAATTCGCCCTATATAGGTATATGTTTTCGTATAGGGAAATGCGTGGCCGACTTTCGTACACATCGTGAACACACTCTCAATCGCCGATTTGGTGGTTGGGTTGGGGTTATCAGCCGCATTGGCTTACCTGTATGGTTGAGCTTGGTGTGTGTGTTGCTGCCCATGCAACTGCAGGCTGACCTACGCACACCCAGTTGGTATGACGAAGGTGCCGGCGTTGCAGACTGGCACTATCGAGTACCGCTGGTCATTCCTGCAACTGCTGCGGTCGGCTCCACCGTTCAGTTTGATGTGGATTTTAATAGTTTACTGTCTGCCATGAATTTGGATATCTCCGCTGTTGCTTTCGATGCAAACTCCCCTCGTATCGTGCGACCCAGTGGCGCTTTGGCTGATGAACAAGAATTCACTGATCGCATTTATGCCGGACTTTTGGATTCAGCTGCAAACGCGCGCGGACAAGTGCGTTTTATTCTTGATGACAGTATTGGCGCGGGTGAGTATTACCTCTATTTCGATATCTCCGCGAATGGGGCAAAACCTGTTAACCCAAGCCAGGTCATCAATGGACACTTTGAACACTCCAGTGGACCATTGCCGACCCGTTGGCAAACCAGCGCACTGAACGCGGGTGGAAACCAGAATAATGAGGTGTACACAACCACTGTGACTCAGACCACCAGTTTAGCCGGAACTTGTGGAGAAAGTGCTTCAACAGCAGACAGCGGCCCAAACCGCAGTGGTGGAATTGCCACCGGTAGGCGTTGGCATTTATTGGGCTATCGTGACAATTGTGAAGATGGCACCGGTGGCAATGAGCAAATTCGTTTGGCTCGCAATATTGAAGTGCCTGCCGGAACTTCAGCCGGAACACTAGAATTCTATTTCCAAGTGCAATCTTATGATGGCATTTCGAACACAAGCAACTACGACTGGTTCGAATTCTCTGTCAATGGTGCCAACATTGATCACACTAATTTGGGTATCAACAACGTACCTGCACCGCAACTGACGATCGACACTAGTCGGCTCGGACGAAATGGATATGGTACAACCTTACGAGATCACGGCTGGAAACGGGCGCAACTCAATCTACAACCCTATCAAGGATCCACCATTGCTTTCAGAATTGCGTCGCGACACAGTAGCTCTGACAACAGCTACCGCACCTGGATAAAAGTAGATGATGTCGTTTGGAGTTTGCAAGTAGCAGGCTTGGGTGTGCCTGAAGCTTTTGGTGCGAACATAAGCTTGCCTAACGACACTTCTGTATCGACAGCCAGCGAGCTGAATTTCGGCGATACTTTGTCGCTGCAGGTTGATGTGGATGCCAGCGTGACCGGCGTTACAGCGAATATCTATGACCACAATGCAGTTTTGGTGGGCGCGGCAGTAGTGTTGTTCGACGATGGTACGCACGGTGATGCGGTTGCCGCTGATGGCACCTGGAGTAATGATGGCAGTGATGTGAGTAACCCCACCTATACCATTTCAGGTACCGGTCCCGCGGGCAGCAATTGGCTGGTTCGTGTGTTTGCGAGGGACAACTCTGTGGCCTTGGGCGGCGTGACCAATGGCTTGGTCATGATCCCCAGCGCTAGTACTGCCCCTGAAGATCAGTCGAATTTCTACAACATTGACGAACAAACCTTTGTCGTACGCGGCGCGATCATTGCGCTGGGTAAAACTCTGCAAACCTTGTCGGATGGCATCAGTGTGTCTAACCCCAAATCTATTCCAGGAGCTTGGGTGCGATATGAAGTTAACGTTGCAAATCAAGGACCCGATGGCCTCGACAGCAACAGTGTGGTGATTACAGACCAGATTCCTGTAGAACTGGCGGTGTGTGTGAGCATCACTTGCGCCGGTACCGACCCAGTAGAGTTTGATGACAGCAATTCTCCGATCCTCACCGGTCTGACTTACGACTATACTTTAAATGTCAGTTATTCCATGGATGGCGTCGACTTCACCTATAGTCCGATACCTGATGCCCAGGGTTTTGATGCCAATGTACGTTATGTTCGAGTAACCCCCGAAGGTGCAATGAATCAGCCTGCCGGGTCGGACAACGCGGAATTTGATTTACGATATGTAGTGAGGGTGGAATAAATTAAGTACCATGCCGTCACGTTGATGTGATGGAGCTCTAGCGTGTCGTTTTATTCTCTTGCAATAAAGTTAACCCAGTGTCTTGTTGCACTGTCTCTACTCCCGGGTTTGTTGGTTGCGCAGGCTGGGTCCAGGCAACCCTATGAATCTACCTACAAGCCTATGGCGGTTGATGACTTTGTCATCACTGGGGCGAATGTTTATACCGGCAGTGGTGAGTTTTTTGAGAATACTGATGTAGTGGTTCGACAAGGTCGAATAGCAGCCATTGGTGGCCGCTCAGATGAGATGTCGATGGATGCGATATCGATGGATGGGCTGCGTCAGGTGGATGGTGCTGGCATGTGGTTGAGTCCGGGGCTCATTGACGTGCACTCCCACCTAGGGACTTACCCATCTCCCGCTATTTCCTCTACCCAAGACGGCAATGAAATGACTTCGCCGAATACTGCGAGAGTTTGGGTAGAACACTCGGTGTGGCCTCAAGATCCACAGTTTGATCTAGCGCTAGCTGGTGGTGTCACCACCTTGCAGATATTACCGGGTAGTGGGAATTTATTTGGTGGGCGAGGCGTGACGCTTAAAAATGTGCCAGCAAGAACGGTTCAGGAGATGAAGTTCCCGGGCGCAAAACATAGTTTAAAAATGGCTTGCGGGGAAAACCCTAAGCGCGTGTATGGTGGCAAAAGCCTGGCGCCGTCTACTCGTATGGGTAATGTCGCGGGTTATCGTGAGGCGTGGGCTAAAGCCCAGGCGTATCAGCGCAAGTGGGCGGCCTATCGCGAAGATGACAGTAAACCTCAACCGGATCGAGACCTCGGGTTGGAAACGTTGGTCGGCGTGTTAGAAGGTGAAATCATTGTCCACAATCACTGCTATCGTGCAGATGAGATGGCTTACATGATCGATATTGCCCAGGAATTTGGTTATCGGATTGGTACTTTTCATCATGCCATTGAAGCCTACAAAGTGGCGGACCTCCTTGCACAAGAAGGTATTTGCTCGGCCATGTGGGCAGATTGGTGGGGGGTTAAGTTAGAACTGTTTGACGGTGTGCAACAAAATGTTGCGTTGGTACATCAAGCAAAAGCTTGTGCCATTGTGCATTCCGATTCAGCCTTGGGCATCCAACGCCTCAATCAAGAGGCATCCAAAGCATTAACATCAGCTCGACGCATGGGTATGAACATCTCTAAGGCGGAGGCTATGCAGTGGATAACGCTAAACGCGGCCACCGCTCTGGGGATGGGAGAAGAGACTGGCTCAATTGAAGTGGGTAAGGCTGCAGACATCGTGTTGTGGGATGATGATCCGTTCAGTGTTTATGCTCACGCCCAGAAAGTTTTCATTGATGGGCACTTGTACTATGACAAACAAGACGCAACACGACAGCCGAGATCAGATTTTGAGCTAGGTCAAACTGTGGGAGGCCTGCGATGAAACTGGCAAATCGGCTGGGCTTGCTCGGTATGGTGGTGGCTTGTTTCAGTTTGAATATCAATACATACGCCGAAACTGTTGTGATCACTCAGGTAAATTTGCATTCGCAAAATAATGATGGATACAGATTTGGTGATCACTTAACCACCTCGGTGGTGGTTAAGGATGGGCGAATTGTTGCCCTAGGTAGCGATGTGCAAATTCCAGCAGGTGCGCAGGTGGTGTCGGGTAAGGGGCTGGTTATGACGCCTGGGCTATTTGCTGCCTATTCACAATTGGGTTTGGATGAGATTGGTTTAGAAGCTTCTACCGTTGATAGCATGCTGGACGATACTGGTTACGGTCCAGCTTTCGATGTTCAATATGCGATAAATGATGAAAGTGTGGTCATCGATGTGACTCGGGTTGAAGGCGTAACCCATGCCATTGTTGCGCCAAGAGTTGGACCAGACCCGTTAGCAGGTTTTGGCGCTGCCATTAGTTTGTCTAGTCCAAGTACGCTGTTACAGCCACGGGTTGCCATGTTTGGCCAAGTGGGCAGTAACATTGCAGCCAAAGTGGGCGGCAGTCGCGCAGAGGTCATCGCGCGATTGCGGCGCGGGTTGGAAGATTTGCGCGGATTTAGAGCCGCGCGTTATCAAGCAGAGCCCAAGCAGTATAGCCGTTACGATATGGTCGCGTTGAAACAAGCCGTTGATAACAAACTACCGTTCGTCATAACGGTACACAGAGCGAACGAAATTCGCCAGGTATTATCTTTGGCACAGCAGTACAACTTGAACCTGGTTGTACGAGGTGGTACTGAAGCATGGAAGGTAGCTGATGAGCTAGCGCAAGCTGGCATTGCTGTCATTCTTGACCCGCTCAATAACTTACCGCGCTCATTTGACCGCTTGGGGGCGCGCAATGATAACGCGACCCTACTCGTGCAAGCAGGGGTTAAAATCGCCATTGTGGTATCAAACCCTCACAACATTCGCTTACTGAGGCAGCACGCTGGTAACGCGGTAGCGCACGGGTTGGATTGGAACGTTGCGTTACGCGCAATCACTCGCACACCGGTTGAGATATTTGGGTTAGATGATTCGTTGGGGAAAATCGCTGTGGGTGGCCCAGCCACTTTTGTTCTATGGCAAGGGGATCCGTTAGAAGTCACCACTTGGCCGACGAAGGTAATGTTGGACGGTGAGTGGGTTGACCCTCGAAGCCGTCAAGTGCGTCTTTTTGAGCGATATCGTGATCTATCCGCTGGCGGCGGCCAAAGGTAAATTAGCTATTGAGCACACGCAGGATCTGCCAGCTTCTTCAGACCTGGCCAAATTTCGTCTGGGAGAAGTTGTGTCACGCCGTTTGTCCAAAACCGTCACTCTGGGTAATGAACATAAGTTCTGCCTGCGTAGAGGTTCGGCCAAGCGCTTGGTTTCGGTGTGGGAATCGGCCGAATTTTATGATGATGTCTCGGTGTTTCTGAGCATAGCGTAGGGTGTTGCCAGTAAGCTGCCGACGCTGGGGTGGGGAATCATCACGTAACTGTGCAAATAGACCCACCGCGGTGTGCTGGTCTAAGATGTTTTCTGAATGCTCAAAAGGCATGTAGAAAAAACTGCGCTGATCTTCGAGCAGGTCGCGATCGGCACCAGACTCAACCCCACGCTTTGCTATTTCAAGTGCAAGCTTATCCCAGGCAAATGCCTTGGCTAGACCGCGGTAGATATTACGAGGCAATTGGTCGCATAAAATAATGAAGGCCAGTTGATCATGAGCCGTGGTGAACCAGTCGCGCAATTCACCATTCTTCGCAGCTATCAGCGAGGCTTCAAAGGTAGACCTGCATGTCTCATCAAATAGTGAATCTACAGTGAACCAGCGTTTGCGAAATTTCTCCACCGAACTGCCTGATGAAACATCGCCAAACCAGAAATCTAGTATGGATTGCGGTGACACTACAACCCCCAGCATTCCATATCGTTGGCAAATAGGATGTAGCCGTCATAGTGTTTTTCGATCTGAGATCGAGATTGACTCTCTCTTCCTCTAGTGCGATTCATTCGATGGCCAAGCACGACCATACGTGTTTGAGCTTGTTTTGCGATACGCCCGATTTGGCTCGGCAGGACGTGCAAATCACGCAGCGTGCCGCGAGAGTTTTCGGCTAGGGCATGGGTTACCACTAAGGCGTCGGTGTTTTTAGAAAACTTGGCGACGACGTTTTTAAGGTTGTTAAAGTCGCCGGTAAACACCACCGACTTGCCGCCAATGTCTACCCGCCAAGCCAGGGCAGGGACGTCGCCATGATTGACTGGGATAGCTGAGAGTTTGAGTTCTTCATTGCCAAACTGCGCCCAAGGCCGATTGCCTGCGGCAGGTACGTTGCGTGCGCGTACTCGGTAACCCCCCGCTTTATTGGAACTTAGAAATCCTTGAAGATAAGAAAATGCGCCGGTTGGTCCAATCATACGGTCGACGAAGGAAACGGTATCGGGATACTTTTTGTTGGTGCTGTCCGGTCCGAGAATGATCAGCGATTTAGTGCGCTGCGCGAAGGACGATCCTTTGATGAATGCAGGGAAATCTACCGCATGATCTGCATGTAAATGGGTGTAGGCAATAGCGTATAGGTCTTCAATGTTGGCTTCGGCCTTTTCGAAGGCAACGGATGATCCTGGACCGGTATCGATGAGTACACGGGGCTTGTTGTCGTTCCAAATGAGATAACTTGAGCCGCCTTGGCCATCATCTAATTCTGGTCCCCCGGCACCAAGAATTTGCACCCATACGCCGGTGTCACCACACATCTGGTCTGCCCAGGTGGCTGAGCTGGCAACGGCAAGAAGAGCTGAAAAAGAGAATAATACTAATGATTTCAATGGCACAGGGCGCTCCTTAAATCTGTAATGGTTTGCTGAGCGGCCACTAAATTGTTGCTTACGACTTATTCTCAAGATGTCGCTATTTTGTCCACTTCTGCGAGAATATGTTCACTCGATGTTTCGTCTGGCATTCGCCAGTCGCCACGTGGAGACAAGCTCACACTGCCTACTTTTGGTCCAGGAGGCAAGGTTGTTCGTTTAAATTGCTGGCTTAAGAAGCGTTGAAAAAACTGCCTAAGCCAAAACTTGATTTCGTGGCCATCGTATGCGCCGGCAAAACTAACACAAGCCAAATGGAAGATTTTAGTTGGTGAAGCGCCAGTGCGCAGAAAATGGAAGAGAAAATAGTCGTGTAATTCGTAGGGACCGACGATGGACTCCGTGTGTTGGCTGATTTCCCCATCTTTCGGCGGGATGAGTTCTGGAGATATCGGCGTCTCTAACACGTCGTTCAACACATCAGCTAGTTCTTTAGAGGCACGATACTCAGCATACCATCGTACCAAATAAGCCATCATGGTTTTAGGTATGCTGGCGTTCACATTGTAGCTGGCCATATGATCGGCGTTAAATGTACACCAACCCAGCGCGAGTTCGCTAAGGTCACCCGTGCCAACTACAATTCCTTGCACCTTGTTTGCGTAGTTAAAGAGTATTTGCGTGCGCTCACGTGCCTGAGCATTTTCGAAGACTACGTCGTGTGTGCCGTCATGATCAAGGTCTTGAAGATGTTGCTTAACCGCAGCATCAATCGATATTTCTTGCATTGGCACATTTGTTGTCTGCGCCAGCCGATGGGCAGTTTGGTTGGTCTTTTCACTGGTGCCCGGCCCAGGTAGGGTGAGTGCATGGATGTGCTCACGATCTATCGACAGTTTCTCTAACGCATCCAAACACACCAACAAGGCTACGGCAGAGTCTAAGCCGCCAGATACACCGATTACTAAGTTGTCGGTGTGCGCAGCCAGCATGCGACGTGCTAAGCCAGTGGCTTGAATCTGGAGTATTTCTTGTGCTCTGGCTGCAAACTCGACTTGGTCTGTGGGGACAAACGGACGGCTGGGATACTCACGGCGCAATTCTGCAAGGCTTGGTACATCACAGATAAGGCGATTAATGCGATAGGCATTGGGTCGTGGCGATTGGGCGAAAGTGGTGTTTTGACGACGATCGTGGCGTAGACGGGCGGTATCTACGTCGACATAAATTTCATGTGCCTGCAAATTAAAGCGCGGACTTTCACCAAGTAACTGTCCATTTTCACTGGCTAAGCAATGTCCGCCAAAGACCGTGTCCTTAGTTGATTCGGTAGAGCCTGCGCTTGCGTAAATGTAGGCGCATATATTTTTAGCCGACGCTAAGCGAACCAGGTCTCGTCGATATTCGGCTTTGGAAATCAGCTCGTTACTGGCGGAAAGGTTAAGAATTATCTCTGCGCCAGCAAGGCATGCGTTGGTGCTGGGTGTTAAGGGTGCCCACAGGTCTTCGCAAATTTCGATACCGATGACTATGCCATTGAGGTCGAATAGCTGATCCACACGTATGGCGAACTGTCCGAGGGTCGGATGAATGACAGACTCATTGATGTTTGCTCCTGGGACAAACCAGCGCAGATCATAAAATTCGCCATAGTTAGGCTGGGCAGATTTAGGCACTAAACCGACGATGTGTTGTTGGCTGATAACCACAGCACAGTTGAGTAGTCGTCCGTCTTGTAGTTGCCATGGGGTGCCCACCACAAGCATTGGCAGTGGGTTGTGTTCACACAAGTACGCCAAAGCGGTGTGACAGCCATTGAGAAGAGTGTCGGAAAAAAACAAATCTTCGGCAGAATATCCGGTAATGCAGAGTTCGGGAAATAAACCAATACTTGTCCCGTTTGCAGCCAATGTTGTTGCCTGCTCAATGATGGCTTTGGCGTTTGCCGTGGGATCGGCGATGGCCACTTTTGGCGATGCCGCCGATAGCCTGATGTAACCCAAATCAGAAAAATTCATACTACTCATACTCAGCCGAACTAATCGAGAAATTCCAGTACGTCACCTTTGTTAACGCGACCATTTTGGACAACGTTGGCATACATGCCGAGGTTACCTGCGTTTTTTTGCACTAGCGCACGCATGATCTTAGGGTCTTTGGGTAAATTATCAAACCCATGAGTTGTCATTATGCATCTCGGGCAAGCGATTTCGAACTGCAATATGGCATCACCTAAGCGGGCTTTTCGACCAGCCCACTGGTCTTCCACAAAGCCTTCACCCGGTGTGTTGACTAGTATGTTAGGTCTGAACCTTCGCAGATCAAACTGAGAGTTGTTATTTGCCATGGACATTGCTGCCAGGGATGCCTCAGACAGGAGTAATATTGGATAGGCATCGAAATAGGTACCAACAGGAGATTCGTAGGTAAACAGCTCCTCTGGGAAGCCGCTCAGATCAGGTAAGCTCTCTTGCGGTGTGCGCGCAAACACGGCGCGTAAGGCATCTTCTTGGTTTACGTCTTGTGCTGGTGGTAAGCGCCGATAGTGATCCAGCTGTTCCTTAGGCAGTAATGGCCAGATAGAAACGGGTGCACCAATTGCCTGTGAAAGAACTTCGTTTGCGCTTGGATCGAGCGAACTCACAACCGCACCATCTGGGAGTGTGATGTGAACTTCTGGTGACGGGTTTGCAGTATCGGGTTCTTCGCGCAAAACTGCACTCAACGACATGGTTGTTGCAAAGCGCTTACCGACTGCAAAACCACCTCGCTGTTCATCTTTGAGGGTCCAGCATCGGTCACCGGGAATACCGGTAGCAGACAAATGAGCCCAGGCGAGACTTTCACCCAGCATACTTTTTACGGGGTAACGGAATAACTCAGTAATAGTGATGGTCACAGACGTTCCTAAAGTATTAGTGGAATTGTGGCTCAACACCTTCAAGCTCGCGTACCAAAACGCTAGATTTCATCAGAATTCTCGAAACCAATGCATCGGCAGTGGTAGAAAAACGAAAACCAATAGCCACACAAGTAGACAGTTCGATCATAGAATTTGCCAGTGCCCACTCGTCATGGGCTTGATCGAGGTGACCACGAATACGATTAAAGTGAGCACGTTGGGTGGCAGAGCCTTCGGTACCTAGCTGCACAATAAGTTCATCGAGCAACGGACCGATTTCATTTCTTGCCGCGGATACCTTTCGCATACTCAATCACCTCAAGGACCGATCTGTATTCTGACCCTTGTCGGTGCACAAGCCAAGTCAAAACACACTCGTGTGCTGTGATAGTTGTAGATGTGTTCCCACGTCAGTTAAAGGTCTAATTCAAGACAGCTCGGCAGTATTTGGTGGGCACCTGCGGCTTGCAAAAGTGACTCATCTGCGCTGCCAGTGAGTACACCTATGCAGTGCATCTCTAAGGCGAGGCCTGCCTGCATATCTAAACCGCCGTCGCCAACCATGGCTGCTTGGTGGGCGTGTACACCCAGTGCATCCAAGCACATTTCTAAGTGTCTCCTGTCGGGTTTGAGATAGGTCACGTCATCTCTAGCATGTAGCACATCTACGTGTTCAAGTAGGTCGGGGAATACCTGTAACACTGCGGCGCGGCAATTTCGGGTCACCACTCCCATGCGTATGTTGTTGGACTGAAGCGTCTTAAGTAAGGCTCGAATGCCGGGAAACGGCTGGGTTGTGCTGGCGGCATGCATCTCTATGTCAATGATCCGCTGGTGAGCGTCGCGAAAGTAGGATTGTGCGATCTCAAGGTTGCGGGCGCTGGCAATCCAATCGCGAGCGACGTTGATGATTTCGACAATATAGTGGTCCGCATACACTTCTTCAGGCACCGCGTGTTGCGCTGTCAGTTCAATGACCTGCCTACGCATGTCGGGTAAGTCTAGGTTAGGCGCCAATGTGCCATCGAAGTCGAATAAAATTGCTGCTGGTTTCACGTGTTTAGTCTGCGGAGAAACGCTTCTTACGGCGGTAAGGAAACACGTCGGGGAACTCCCCGCCGCTAATTTTGTCCTGCAAAGATTTCCAGTAGCTGGCTTCAAATAGGTTGCCGTGCATTTTAGTAAAGAGCTGTTTGATATGACGCTTGCCGAACAAGAAGTGGCGAAATTCTTCGGGGAAAACGTCCCGGGGTGAAACACTGTACCAAGGTTCTGCCGCCATCTCTTGCTCTGGCGTTTGCGCTTCAGGTATGTCGCGGAAGTTCATGTCTGTGAGATAGGAAATTTCATCGTAGTCGTAAAACACCACGCGCCCATGCCGCGTGATACCAAAATTCTTCAGTAACATATCGCCGGGGAAAATATTGGCAGCAGCTAACTGGTCAATGGCATTACCGTATTCATCCAGCGCATTGACCAATTCAGATTCTGAGCAATCTTCAATGTACATATTCAGAGGGGTCATGTGTCGTTCGGTATAGAGGTGCTTAATGATGATGTTGTCATCTTGTTCCACTATCAAAGAAGGGCATACGGCGTACAGTTCCTCCAGCAAGCTTGGGTCAAATCGCTTCTTCGGGAAGCTGAAATTTTCGAATTCTTGTGTGTCTGCCATGCGCCCCACACGGTCGTGGGTTTTAACCACATGATATTTTGCTTTGACCTCTGCGCGGGTAATTTTTTTAGGCGGTGCGAAGCGGTCTTTGATTACTTTGAATACGGTTTGGTAGGACGGTAACGTAAAAACAGCCATTACCATGCCTTTGATTCCGGGGGCTACAACAAATTGGTCGCAGGACTCTGCCAAGTGCGCTAAAAAGCCGCGATAAAATTCGGTCTTACCATGTTTGTGCAATCCAATAGATGCGTACAGTTCCGATCTTTTTTTGTTAGGCAATATGCTTTGTAGAAACGCCACGAGAATGTCTGCTTGTCGGTTGTCCACCATGAAGTAAGAGCGGGTGAAGCTGAACATAACGGACATTTCGTCTTCGTCGCAAATAAGCGTATCAATGTAGAGTTGACCATCTGCGGTGCGTAACACAGGTAAGGCCACTGGCCAGGTCTGTTGTTGATAGCTGAGCCTGCCGATGAGGTAGGCGCCTTTGTTTCGATAGAACGGTGAAGCCACAACTTCTAGAACAATATCGAAGCCTGTGCCTATCTCCTTCCTTTCTTCTGCCAACGAACGCAATATGTTGCCCACATCTTTGTCCATGTTTCGCCAAGGAAGATTGAAGTCGAATTCTTCGAGCATTTGTTTGACCATGGGCACAACCCCGTGCACCGGTTGGTAAGTGCGAATGACTTCGCGGTCGGACTGTCTCGCTACGGCGCAGCTACGTTGCAAGAACATTTCCGTTGCGACGGCGGCCCCGTCATCTGTATGTTCGCGGTGAACGGAGTTAAAAAATGTTTCCGCTAACTCAACATCAAGCGTGTTATTTATGAGATCTGTATATGCTGCTTTGATCGCTGGCCAGCCAACGATGAAACTGTGTGAGCCACCTTCGGCTCCGGTCTCCATGCAGGGGTCACGAATCAATAACGGTGCGGCCTGCATGACGGTGTGTACGTGGGTGTTGTAGCTGTTGAGTCGTTCCTTTCCTGCCGCTTGACCACTTGACCACTCCGCGTTTTCGAATCGCTGCTTGGCTGCTGTTGTAATTTCAGCATAGTCTTGTCGGTATTCTTTAAAGCCTTGATGGATTGTTGCCGCGATTGTTGATGCTTGGTCTGGGCTGATTTCAATCATGGGGTTCGCCTCGATGTTGCCAACGTTGGGCGTGGGTAGATTTAATGTGTTTTGTGAATCTTTGCCAAAGTAAGTATGCCGTTGTGATGAAACTCACCCCTGCGAACACTGGGTAGGCGATAGAGGCTATCCAATGAGAAGCATGAATGTCTGTGTTTAGTAGGCCCAGAGTGAGACAAGTCAGAGCTACTGCAAGTAACGCATGAGTGAGCAGCCACATCGCGAATGCAAACATCATAGGAATGCCAAGCTGATGTGCCCAGTTTGTATTGCTCGGGTCATATGTAAACAAGCCTGCTGCTAACACTCCAACACCAACAACCCTGTGCCACAAGGGAATATCATGGCTCATGAGACAATGTCGAGCCGTCTAGACGTATGGTTTGTCCATGAATTGCATCTGCAAGATGGCTGCATAGAAATACCACTAAGGCCGCTACCTCTTCGCGGCGAGCAATACGACCGATAGGAATGTCTCGTGCTACATGTGGTTCGATTTGTTCCCAAGTGTCGCCCCATCCTTCGCGCTGCCCCTTGGCCAAATAGGCTTCTTCTACCTCGGGGGTGAGGATTAGCCCCGGCGATACCAAATTAACGCGTACACCATTGGCGGCAACTTCTTTAGCCAGACTCACGGTCATGGTCGCAAGGGCACCTTTGGAGGCGTAATAAGCCGGCATACGACTGTTCGGGCGCGTTGAGCCTATGGTGCCTAAGTTAATGACGCGTCCCCAAGACTGGTTTTTCATGTTTGGTAAAAAACACTGCACCATGCGTAGGGCGGTTAGCACATTTTTTTGATAAGCATTGACCCAATCAGCAGAACTGCTCTTGCTCCAACTGCCAGAGTCTGCGGTGCCATAATTGTTAACGAGTATGTCTACACAATGATCTGCACATTGTTCAGATACATCATTGGCGCCTTCATCGGTGGTGATGTCCCCGGTAATGGCAATGCCCCCGCCGAGGTGTGCAACGGCATTTTCGGCTTGATGTTCTTTTAGGCCATGAAGCAAAACCGTGGCGCCTTCATCAAGTAAGGCTTTGGCGATAACCAAGCCTGTACCACGGTGGCTACCCGTTACAAGGGCAGTACGGTTTGCCAGTTGCAGATCCACAGTTTCACCTTAAGAAATAATCACACATTACCAGAAGCGCGCCGAAATCTGGATATACTTGGTGTGATGGATCCTTGGGTTGTACTTGTCTTTTTGTTGGTTGTATTTGTTGGGAGCTACGTACAAGCCGTGGCCGGCTTTGCTATGGGCATGATTATCGTTGCGGTGATCGGCGGCTTGCGACTACTCGATGTCCCGACGTTGGCAGCTACCATTAGTCTGCTGACCATATTTAATGTGGTACTTGCTCTACGCGGGCAGACCCAACATGTACATCGACACTTATTCTTCTGGCTTGCCCTGGGACAAGTCCCAGCCATATTCCTTGGTTTGGCTTTGATGCAGTGGCTAGACGGGCAAACAAGATGGCTACTTGAATTGTGCTTGGGGGCCTTGATCACCATTGGCGGTTTGTCGATGTTTCTTAAGCCCCATCCTTGGGCACAGGTGTCTGGGCGCTTCATGACTTGGATATGTGGCGTAGCGGGTGGTGTTGTGGGGGGTATGTTCTCAGCCAGCGGTCCAGTCCTTGGCTGGTTTGGCTACAGTCAACCGCTGCCTTTAGCCGCTATAAGGGCAACTCTTTTATCATGCTTCATATTAACCACGGCAACTCGTACGGTATTGGTTGGGTTTCAGGGAGGGCTCACTCAAGAGGTCCTAAGTTATGCCGCCTTGGGCTTGCCAGTGGTTTTGCTGAGTACGTGGTTAGGCCGCAATTTTGCACCGCCGGTGTCAGAAGCGAAATTGAAACAGTTTGCTTATCTGTTGTTGCTGGCCATGGGGATATGGATATTAGGTAGCACGGCCTTAAGAATGGGTGAATAGAAAGTTTTCTGAATTAAGGTTGAGCTTTTGAGACCTAATTAAAGGCTCCCTGGATCATTGTCTGCTTGCTTCCTGAGCTAAACTCGATAATGTGCGCTGCATGTCAGAGTTCGACAGTATTCGCCCTTTCTATGATCACGAAGTCCCTGCCGTGATCGCGCGGGTGGTGAAAAATCCTGAATTGCCACGAGCGGCCGCAAAATTGGTTATGCCAGACCCCCTACAAGGCACCAGTGTTGGTGAGTGGGTGATGGGTTTGGTGCTGCGCCATAAAACACGCAACCTAACTTCGGTATACGAATGCCAAATGTTGCTCGCCGAGTACTTCGAAAACTTGGTGGCTGAAACTATTGTTGCACTGACCTCGTCAGGCTTGGAATCGTTATCCGCTGACGCACACTATCTGTTCANNNNCTCTAACCATCGCGACATTGTGATGGACTCTAGTTTGCTCAATTTCTTGCTCCACAATGCAGGACATGACACTTGCCGAAGTGCGGTGGGAGATAATCTGCTGGCTAATGAATTGGCTGCCGATTTAATGCGGTTGAATAAGAGTTTTGTGGTGGAACGCAGTGTGGTTGGGGCACGTGCCGTGCACAAATCGCTGAGCCGAACCAGTGCTTACATTAGAGAGTCGTTACGAGAAGGAGTTTCAATTTGGATTGCGCAACGGGAGGGTCGTTCCAAAGACGGCTGGGATCGTACTGACCCCACCGTGCTGAAGATGTTATCGCTGGCGCATAAAGATGAGAAGCTAGCCGTGCAGGCATTGGTTGACAGATGTGCCATCGTGCCGGTCTCTGTTTCTTATGAAGTGGATCCGTGTGCTCTACGCAAAGCTCACGAACTTTTTGTTACCGGGAGAGATGGCCAGTACGAAAAAAGTGCAGAAGAAGACGTGCAGAGTATTGTGCTAGGTATACTCGGCAAGAAAGGCCGGGTACATGTTCACTTTGGAAATCCGATCAAAGGCGATTTTTCGAATGCGGAAGAACTGGCCAACACATTGGACCGTGAAATTGTACACGGTATTAAAGTGTTTCCGACACACGTGCATGCAGCTCAAGCGTTAGGTGATGTGGTGGCTGAAAGTAGCAACACACTTGTTGATCCCAAAGCCATGAAGCTGTTCGAAGACCAAATCGAAGAGTGTCCGAAGCCGGAACGACCGTTTCTGCTGCTACAGTATGCCAACGTATTACGTAATCAGGCAGAACTCGACAAGCGTACTAGTACTCTATCCATTTAGAGATAGGTGAGAGGGGGTTCGTCCAGGATGGCCATCTGCTCACGCAATGACAGTAAGTGTTCACCCCAGAATCGAGAAGAGTCAAAGCCAGGAAATGCAGGGGGGAATGCGGGATCGTGCCAACGCCTCCCGATCCATGCGGCATGATGCATGATTCGTAATGTACGTAGTGGCTCTATGAGGGCTAACGTTGCGCCAGAGAAGTCATAGAAACTGCTGTAGGCGTCTAGAATTGTCGATATTTGAATGGTTTGATCAACACGTTCGCCACTGAGTAACATCCAAAAATCCTGGATGGGCGGGCCTGTTACACAGTCATCGAAATCAACAAAATGTGGTGTATCGTCTCGCCACAGAACATTTCCCATATGGCAATCTCCGTGGATCCGAATTTGCGGAGTGTTCTGCATCAGTGGGGTGATGCGATCTAGCAAGTGCTGGGTCAGTGTGGCGTATGCTTCTTCCATTTCAGCTGGAACAAAGCCACTGGCAAGAAGAAAGGTTCGGCTTTGGTTACCTAGCCTTTGCACCGTGAGGGCTTCACGATGTACAAATTTTTGTACTGCGCCGACAGCGTGCATTCGAGCAAGCGTACGAGACAGTACTTCTAGGTCTTGCTGGTTTTCTAGATTAGGCGGATGCCCACCCTGGCGTTTGAACACTGAAAACAGGAAATCGTCGTACTCGAACAGGGTTTCGCCGCTGATGCTGATGGGGGCTACTACCGATATTTCAGCCTCTTCGAGTTCTTGAGTAAAATGATGTTCTTCGCGAATGGCTTCTTGGGACCAGCGATTAGGTCGGTAGAACTTACCCACAATAAACGAGCCGTCTTCCATTTCGAATTGATAGACGCGGTTTTCGTAACTGTTAAGTGCTAACACTCCTCCAGTGGGATGCATGCCGATGGATTCCACCGCGTTGAGGATTAGATCTGGATGAAGCCCTGCGTAGGGCGTATCTAACGTTGAAGGCGGCGAATCGGCGGGCTCGTGTGACATGGGTCCACTGTACCACTTTCCGTCTAGCAGTTTCCGTCTAACAGGTTCGGTGCAACAATTTCGGTGCAACAGGTTCAGTCCAACAGGGCTCGGGTTGCACACCAAACATCGACAGTTTCAACACCGTTTGCAGCCAGTATATTGGCCATGGCTTTAACCGTGCTCCCAGTGGTTAGGACGTCATCTATGATGGCTACGTGAGTGTGTTCCAACGATTTGAATAAGCGGAAATGATCAGCCTTTAGCTGCTGGCGCTGAGTGCGTTTCAGGGTGCGCTGGGAGGGCCCATTTTTACGGCGGAAGGGTTGTTTAAGTGGAATTTTAAGCGTGTTTGCTAAGTGTTGAGTGATGACGGTGGCTTGATTGTAGCCACGTTTAACTTGGTTCCACCAAGACAAAGGAACAGGAATTAGGCACTGAGGTAGCGCTTCATGGTGGTAAGCCTGCTCGATTTCCTCACCTAGGATTGCTGATAGGACCCTACCTTCGCGTAGGCCGTGGTGAAATTTCAAGCGGTGGACCAAATACCGTCCACTGTCTTCGTGCATGAGGGGGACCACAATTTTTCCAGAGCATATTGGCTCAGGTGGGCAGGCGTGACAATGTCCGTTCAACAGCGGCAAGGCGCAGACACTACATGGGTCGCAGATGCGTGGGAGCGTATGCCAACATGGCGGGCACAAAAGGTGATTTAGGCGAGGCACCAGCAAGCTGTCACATAGGACACACAGATCAGGCAGCAGGGTATCCCCTGTGCGGTGTATGAGGGTTTGAACTGTCCGTATAAATTGTTTGATAGGCATACATTGTTATACAGGGGTTAGAAGTCGCCAGAAGTGAGACATCGTCCACAATTTTCGTCAGTGATATGCACTTTGTCCTGCAAGTGCAAAAGGATTGGTCTAAGTTGAGTGGATAACATAAAAAAGGTTGATGTTATGGCTGTTAATCCGATGCTCTCGTCTGGCGCAAATGGCATTCAACAGGGTATGAAGGCCCTTGAAAGCGTAGCCCAGGAGATTGCGGAGCTCAATATATCCGATACCTCTTCGGCAGAAGAGGTCAGCGACAGCGGTCGTGTAGGTGAAATGGCCGAGGCCATCATTGATCTTAAAACCTATCAGCGCCAAGTTCAGGTGTCTGCTGCGGTGGTGCAAACCGCCGATGAGGTCATAGGTTTTTTGCTGGACGTTCGCGCATAAATTGCACTTCGGTACCCGAATTCTCCGTCTAGACTAAATACTGACTTCTCGAACAGGTCGGTCTGATGGAAATGACGGCTTCTGTAAATCAACAATTGACGCAGCAATTGCAAGTCCAGCAGCGGCAAGTGCAGAAGCTCGCATCCCGAGATCGAGAGGTGCGTGCTCACGAACAAGCACATGCGGCGGTGGGTGGTGCGCAGACTGGAAGCCCTAGTTTTCAGTACACCCAAGGTCCTAATGGCGTTCGATATGCAAGCTCTGGAAGCGTCAATATCGATATCAGTGCAGTGGCAGGGGACCCACAAGCGACCCTGCTGAAGATGCAAACAGTCGCCCGCGCGGCTACCGCACCCGCCCAACCTTCCGGTCAAGATCGTGCCGTAGCCGCCCAAGCTAATGCTCAAGCAGCCCAGGCGCGGGCAGAGTTGGTCAGCCAACGGCAGGATGAGTTGGCGCAAGTGGCGGGTAGTGAGGTCAAAAGGGCAATGGGCTCGGTTGCGGGTGGCGTCATTGATGTCATTGTTTAAGGTGAAGTAATTGTGTGTAGTGTTACTACACACTATACATGTATGATGGCCTGACATTCCCCGGAGAAAACTGGTCATGAGTGAAGTAGCCCAGGGAGAAGGCATAGCCTCTCAGTCCGAATCTGATCCAGCAACCTATCCCTTGGATCAAATTGATGTGTCTGACCCGATTCTATTTGAGCAGGACACGTTGTGGGGGTATTTTGAGCGGCTTCGCAATGAAGACCCTGTGCATTACGTAAATAGCCGAGATTTTGGCCCGTTCTGGTCAGTGACAAAATTCGAAGACATTCAGTACGTTGATAAACACCACGAGATATTCTCGTCTTATCCGACCATAGTACTGGGCGATCAACCTGAAGATTTTACCTTTGTAAGCTTCATCCAAGCAGACCCTCCGGTGCACGATGAACAACGCAAAGCGGTACAGAACGTGGTTGCGCCTCGCAACCTGGCCGAATTGGAGCCGATTATTCGCCAGAAGGTGGCCGCCATTCTCGACCAGCTGCCGGTAGGTGAAACTTTTAACTGGGTGGATGAGGTCTCGATCGATCTCACCACACAAATGCTTGCGTTGTTATTCGATTTCCCCTTTGAAGATCGAACCCTTCTTACCCACTGGTCCGATGTGGCGATTGCAACGCCAGAGCTGACGGGTTCTGAATCGGTGACTGAAGATGAGCGTCGCGCGCAGATGGGGGAGTGCCTCGAGTATTTCACGCGCTTATGGCACGAAAGGAAAGATCAGCCCCTTAAATTTGACCTGGTCTCTATGTTGGCTCACGGCGAGAGCACCAAGGACATGATTAACAATCCCATGGAGTATTTGGGTACTTTGCTGTTGCTCATCATCGGTGGCAACGACACCACCAGAAATTCGATCTCCGGTGGTATTGTGGCGTTGAATGAAAACCCTGTTGAGTATCAAAAACTGAGGGACAATCCAGCGTTGATTCCGAGTATGGTTTCGGAAATCATTCGCTGGCAAACACCGCTATCGCATATGCGTCGTACAGCAAATTTTGATACTGAGCTAGGCGGCAAACAAATCAAGGCCGGTGACAAAGTGGTTATGTGGTATGTCTCTGGCAACCGCGATTCCAGTGTCATCGATCGAGCGGACGAATTTATCATTGATCGCACCAACCCAAGGCACCATGTGTCTTTTGGCTTTGGCATTCACCGATGCATGGGTAACCGGCTTGCTGAAATGCAATTGCGGGTTTTGTGGGAGGAGATTCTAAAACGCTTTAGTCAAGTCGAGATGATGGGTGAGCCGGTACGAGTACGTTCAAATTTTGTGCGAGGATACTCCGACTTGCAGGTCCGCGTTCACCCTTTGTAGGTGTCGGCGGGAAACTTTAAGTGCCAAAAATTGCCTGCATAACCCTCGTTGGGTTTGTTGTACGCGTAGCTGAATTTCAGATTTGATGTCCCGGGTGAGCGCGTGTT
>JAADHW010000255.1:19975-23933 GCA_013151695.1 Gammaproteobacteria bacterium | reverse complement strand
CGTACCGTCTCCCTAACTCGCCCCGTTCATTCCCTGCATGGTTATTTTTTACGCCCTGGTGACCCGAAAGTACCCGCTATTATTGCTGTGGAACGCCTGCGTGATGGCGGCTCCTTTAGCAGTCGACGAGTAGTTGTCCTGCAGCATGGAGAAGCTATATTCAACATGGACTTGTCCTTTCAAGAAGTCCAACAAGGACACGAACATCAGTCAAGTATGCCTAAGATGAGTCCACCGGCAGCGCAGAAAATCCCCGAGTATTTATATGACGACCCGTTTATCACATGGCGTTTTGACTTTCGCCGTTTGCATTCTGATTCGCCGCAACCGCCGCAGCAATATGTGTGGTTCAAAACCAATGGCCCTGTTCCCGATGACTCGTTACTACACGCTTGTTTACTAGTTTATGAATCTGACAATACACTTTTAGGCACCGCTCGCTTACCCCATCGTGGCCGGTTTGATCGAGAAAAAATGCAGGTCGCCAGCCTAGATCACGCCATGTGGTTTCATCACCCTGCAGATGTTTCTAAATGGTTGCTGTATGCACAAGACTCGCCCAGCGCCAGTGCGGGACGTGGTTTAACTCGTGGATCCATTTTTACTGAAGCGGGTCAACTGGTCGCTAGCACGGTACAGGAAGGGCTGATTCGCCTGCTTTAGTTTCGGTGTGTAGATATGACTGGTTTGCCTGGCGCTTTTCGGGCAATGTCGACAACATCTTCAGGAGGAATGGCAGGCATGATATCGACAACAATCCAGTGGCCGCAATGGCGCCTAGTATTCGCAGCCTTGTTCAACAAGCCAACGTGGTTTGTGCTACTTGCCAGCGTGGTGGCGACTCCTAGCCATGCTGCAGATATCAATGAATTTGCACAGCTTGGGGTGCAGCGGTTAGCACAATATTTGCAAATCGATACCATTAACCCACCCGGCAATGAAACTCGTGGGACAGTTTTTCTTGGAGCGATTCTCGATCAAGCCGACATAAAGTATACAACTGCAGAGTCGGCGCCAGGTCGAGGAAATTTGTGGGCAAAATTGCCAGCCACCACGGAGCGTAAAAAACCGGGCTTGGTGCTGCTGCACCACATTGATGTCGTGCCTGCGAATCGAAAATATTGGAGCTTTGAGCCGTTGTCTGGTGAGGTCAAAGATGGATATATCTATGGGCGTGGTGCCATTGATACCAAAGGCTTGGGTATCGCTCAGTTGCAAGCATTCCTTGCGCTGGCTGCCTCTGGCCAACAACGTAATCGAGACGTTTGGTACATTGCCACCGCAGATGAAGAGGCCGGTGGTTTCTATGGTGCTGATTGGCTCATCAAACAACATCCGCAGATATTTAAAGACGTTGGGTATGTGCTCAACGAAGGCGGCTCAGCACGTATTTTCGGCGACACTACTGTGGTTATGGTTGAAGTAACACAAAAAGTACCATTGTGGTTAAAACTGACTTCTAAAGGAAGACCAGGGCATGGATCTGCACCCTTGGTGGAAACCTCGGTAACAAAGTTAGTGCGCGCGCTAAAGCGAATCAGCGAGACAGAGTTCCCGGTTCATGTTATCGCACCGGTAGCGGACATGTTTGAAGGCATTGCGCCCTTCCAAAGCGGTGAAGATAAGCAGATGTTCGCAACCATTGGGCATAGTAATCCAAGTGATGCTTACCTGTTTGGGCTGAAGCTGCGCAACCCGGGAATGCATGCGTTGTTACGCAATACATGTTCAATTACCCGCCTAGAAGGGAGTGCAAAAATCAATGTCATTCCAGCAGAAGTTTATGCGGAGCTTGATTGCCGTCTTTTGCCGGATCAAAATCCTGAACTGTTCTTAGCGCAGCTTAATACTATTATTAGCGACGACGAAATTAGTATTGAAAAAATAATGGGCTTTACGCCTGCAATGAGTAAAACCCAAACGCCATTGTTTAAGGTCATTGAAAATATTGCGGTAGAAATGTACGGCGCCCAGGTAGTGCCTACGGTTTCAGGTGGGTTTACGGATAGTCACTTTTTCCGTGACCTTGGTATTACCAGTTACGGCTATTCGCCATTTGCGTTCGGGCCTGGCGAGTTTGCCGGTGTGCATGGTAATGATGAACGTGTATCTGTCAGTAACATCGTTAATGGTGTAAAAATTTACTATCGGTTGCTTGAAGAGTTTGTAGGTGAAGGCTAACGACCCTTAAGAGACGTTTGTAAGGCTCGGTATTGGGGGCTCTCAGGCGAAATCAACAACAATTGGCGGACTATACTGCGTGCCTCATCATAAAGACTTTGTTCTACGGCGATGGTGGCATGTAGCCACATGAACCGCTCCGTGTAATAGTGCGTAGTGGCCAACTGGCGCATTAGGGTCAACGCCTGCAACGATTTACCCAAACTGTTTAAGGCTATTGCATAGGTGTAGGTTATTTCAACTTGTTGCGGTGCACTGCGATAGGCGCTGGCCAATAGAGACAATGCCTGTTGAGGCTGGCCGGCTCGAACCAACCACAGGGCATAAGCGTATTGGGCTTGAGGAACTGAAGGGGTGATAGAAGTAGCATCTACTAAGTAGGCTTCTGCTTTATTGTCTCGGTTTGTCGCCCGTAATAAATCTGCGTAGTTCAATAGGGCAGGGATAAATTGTGAGTTCGTCTTCAGCGCCGCCAGCAGATGCTTTTCAGCAAGCTCAGGTTGTTCTAAGGCGCTAAACATTTGCGCTAAATTCACTCTTGCTGCGGGCTGCTCTGCGTTGAGTTGTTGGCTGTCTTCATACTCGGCCAAGGCCAAAGTAAAGCTCGGCTCCAAACTATTACGATCCGTTGGCGACAGTAATAATAGAGCCACGCGTGCTGCTTCGATGCGTACCCCTCTTATCGAATCAACCAGCAATTTGGTAATAGCATATTTCATCTGTGTTGAATTAAGCCTATGTATAACCCTTAGCGCGGCGTGGCGCACTAAGGGGTGTGGGCTGCCTAGTGCTTGGCGAATGGCGTGCGCGGAGGCAGAGCTGCTGGCCAAACCCAATTTCGACAGAGCGGTCGCCGCCACCACGGGGGCTTGTTTTGAGTGGGTTGCTATTTCTGTTAGAGATTGTTCTATGCCGTGGTCGTTGATCTGGGCGGCAAAGGCGTGTGCAAAATGATCTGTGGTAGGCTCACCAAATCGAGTCTGTAAAACGTCTGCAGCCCACTGCGCTGATTTGTCTTGGTGACATTGATTGCAGGCATTGGGCGTATCGTGAAGCACACTTAAGTGAGGCGCAGGAATACGGAAGCTGTGGTCATGACGTTGATCTACACCCATATAGGTACGAGTCGGGGCGTGACAAGAAACACAATGCGCACCAGCAGTGTCTGCTGCATGCAGGTGGTGTTCAGAGGTATCGTATGCCTTGTTGGTTAAGGTTGGGTATTTTGGGTTCCCGGCTGGAGAATGGCATTGTAAACAAGTTGCATTTCCAGACAGTTTTAACTCGGCGCTATGGGGGCTGTGACAATCGCTACAACTCACACCTTGGCGAAACATTTTGCTCGTGGCGAATGATCCAAAGACATACACTTCTTCAAGAATTTGGCCGTCGGAATAGTACAGTGGCGGATTGATTAAGGCGGGAATGTAGTAATCGTAAAATTCAGCGCCTGCGGTATAACCTTCTGATATTTGTGTGCGCAGAGAATGGCAGGCGGCGCAAACTTCCGCCTGACTGGCAGAGTTCGAAAGTGCTTTTTGTGCAGGTAGGGGATGGGTTGGGTTGTCGGCATGTTGCGAGCCTGGTCCGTGACACGCTTCGCAACCCACATTCATTTCTGCATAAGTGGTAGCAAAAGAATCTGTAGATGGATCGTATCCTTTGCGCAAACCTGTGGAATGACAGTCTGCGCACATGCTGTTCCAGTTCTGAGCGATTTGCGTCCAATGTAGGACGCCCCCAGGCTCGATGGTTTCATCTTCGTATTGGTGAAACC
>JAADHW010000255.1:0-19945 GCA_013151695.1 Gammaproteobacteria bacterium | reverse complement strand
GAATCCCAGCTCTGTCGCAGTGTTTGCAACCGTCCATCACCCATATCCGCCAGATACTGCTGTAATGGCGCTACGCCAAATGTGTGGGTCACAACATATGTTTTTTCTTTGCCATGTTGGTCACGTTGGCTGGTTAGATAGATTCCGTCGTGGCGAGAAAATTCGGTTTCGCCAAACAGCGTGTCAAAGTCTGCGAGCACAGATTGTTCGCTGCTGACTTGCATAGATAATGCGTGGTGGCTGTTGTTCCACTGAGTAAATTGCTCTGCATGACAGTCACCGCAGGTGGCTGATCCGACGAAAATTGGCACCTTGAATTTCGGCTCTGTTTGGCTACATCCGGCGAGCAAGACTACTACCGTTGCGATACTCAGTGCTAAGAGAGGACGAAACATGAATTAGCAATCGTAGAGAAAGTGGTATTCTATTACTTTGTTGCTTACTTAGCCTTAGGAGAAACTGTCATCACACTGTCTACTGTTGAACATGATCTAGACTTCACCGCGATTCACGAACGTATGCAGTCTTATGTTGATCAAAATATTCTGGCTTGCGTGAGTACTGTTGTCATGCGTGGCACAGACATATTGGACTATAAAACTTTTGGCTACATGGACTTAGATACCAAGCAACCACTTCGCGAGGACGCGATTTATCGCATGTACTCGAATACCAAAATTGTCACATCGATAGCGCTGATGATGTTGCACGAAGAAGGTAAATTTAGTTTGGACGATCCGTTGTCCAAATTCATGCCTGAATTTGCAGATATGCAGGTATTGAAGAGTGATGCAGTGAAAATGGATGATGTGGAAGCAGCCAGCGGCCCCATTTTGATCAAGCATATTTTGAGCCATACAGCTGGATTTAGTTATGGCTTTATAGCGCCGGAGTCAGTGGTCGACCAAGCTTATGCCGCCGGTGGGGTGGATGTACTAACAGATGCAAGTCTCGATCTAGAAGAGTTCTGTAGTCGCGTTAGCAAGTTACCCTTGGCCTATCATCCAGGTGCCAACTGGCGCTATTCGGTTGCCACAGATGTGTGCGCTCGACTTGTAGAGGTGTTGTCCTCGCAGAGATTTGATGACTTTTTGAAAGCGCGTATTTTTAGCCCTTTGGGTATGGAAGACACTGATTTTTGGGTACCACCAGAAAAGACAGATCGGTTCATCACCATGTATGCCCCCCTCGATTTGCTTGATCCGATGAAGCCCGGTATGAACAAAGCAGATGATGCGGTTAAAGGCCAATACAATTCGAAACGAGCTTTGTTGAGTGGTGGTGGTGGATTGGTTTCGACCATGCCTGATTATTTGACGCTGCTGCGCATGATCGTGAATGGTGGTGAATGGCAGGGGCAACGCATTGTCAAATCCCAGACCCTGCAATTGATGCGGACCAATCAGCTGGCTGATGGCGTTGGGGTTGCATTTCCTATGTGGTCGATGCCTGGAACCGTTTTTGGTTTGGGTTTTGCGCTACATGAAACTGTTCAACCAGGCGAGCACCCGTCATCTGTGGGTGAGTACCATTGGGGTGGTATGGCGGGGACCCATTCCTGGATGTCACCCCAGGCGGGCATAACCGGCATGTGCTCTACCCAGCGAATGCCAGGCTTTTGGCACCCGTTTAGCCATGAGTTTAAGTCTATGGTGTATAACGTGGCGGGATGAGTAGGCGTTAGCTGCGCTGAACTTTGCGGAGCAGTGTCCATAGACGATCTAACATAGACACGCCGGTGCTCAGTACCAACCCCCAAGCCATAATTTGCACGGGGCTTGTTAAGAAATGCCAATCCAGAACATGTATTCCTACCACGGTACCAACCAAGGCAAAATAGGCAATACCGTTTGCTTTACCTAGCACACTTGTGCGCAACTGGGATCCAGCCAACGCCTTTGAATCGGCCATGTACTGTAGGAAGGCAAGCGGAATAAGCCACCACAAATAGATGTTGATGAGTCCTAAATCTGCCAAAGCCCAACAGCTCAGCGTAACGAAAATAGCATCGGTGGCATGGTCAAACAAACCGCCGAGTGGGCTCGTCTGGCCATAGCGGCGTGCGAGTGCGCCATCGAGAATATCCGAAAGCACAGCCAGAATGAATAACACGCTGGCCACCAACCAATCATTGAACAATATGGCGAAGGTAAATCCAGGCAGCAGTGCTAAGCGCGTTGCCGTTACTAAGTTAGCCCAGGTTATCCATTGCCCGCTGATCATAAAGTTGATTTTAGTTACGCTGCTTATCGAGCGGTGAGTCGGTACAGCATGCCGTCCTCTTCTGCAAAATCTTCTTCCGTCTCGATGTCGTACTTTTTAAGGTAGGCAGCGATGACATTGTGAAATTCGTCTGCTGCGGTGACCGCCTGAGCGCGGCCCTTAAAAAGCTTGTCATTTATAAGCAGTACAATTTTTGCGTCTTGTTGTATGTTAGCCGCCCAGGTGCTTTCTTGATTTGCAGCCGCTACGTAAAAATTGTCTCCGTAGTGTACCCCCCACAAAGTTACGGAGTAGGGATCGGTGGGGTTGGTTTCTAAGAAAATATACTCAACTGAATCGCTAAAGGTCCAATCACTCGTCCATGGTGTTAGCTCACCTTCTAATTTTCCGCCAGCCACAGGTCCCATGGGGTGAGAGCAAGCACAAAGTAGCCCCGTACTAATTAGTAAAGCAGCAACGTCGCGCATGTTTTTTCCAGTGCATAATATACAAGTCGCCATGCTACTTGATGAGTGAGTAAAATAAACGCACTGTTGTGTAATTAACCAGAGGTTCCCTAGGATAAATTCATGCAATCTTGGTTTATAACTGGCGCAAACGGTAATTTGGGGCGTAGGCTCATCCGTACACTCTTGCAAAACTCTGAGCAAGATTCTGGGCAAGACAGTGTGGTTGCTATCGTGCGTAGCGCGCGCGCGCGCAAGGCGATTGCCGCGATTGATCTCAGTGCTGAGCAAAGTGATCGTTTGCGGATAGAGGTATTGGACTATACAGATGTGACCGCTCTTCGGTCGGCAACAGCAGGCTCGACCCATGGTGTACATCTGGTAGGCATAATCAAGGAAAGTAAAACTGCGCGATACGAAGATGCCCATGAAGCCAGTACGTCTGCCCTGCTGAGTGCTATAAACGGCGGCACGGTCCGCCATGTAACCTATCTTTCTATTGTCGGTTCTCAAGCAACCTCAGACAATCCTTGTCTCGCCTCGAAAGGGCGTGCCGAGGATATGCTTTTGCACAGCAATCTAAAGGCATGTGTGCTGCGAGTACCCATGGTACTGGGCGAAGATGATTACGCCAGTATGGCCTTACGCAAACGAGCAGGTCAGCGATCGAGTTTCGCTTTCCGAGCACAAAGCTTGGAGCAACCGATATATGCAGCAGATGTGGTTACCGCCATCGCGCAGGCGGGTCGGTTAGAAATTAGCGGTTGTTTAGATTTGGCAGGTCCAGAAATTTTAACCCGGCGTGCGCTGACTCAGCGCGCGGCAAAGATTCTAGGACATGAAACTAAAGTTCGATCCTTGCCTATCAGCATAGGTAAGTTTATCGCGAGACTGCTCAGTTTGCTGCCGTCGCCACCCATGACTGTGGCTATGCTTGATGTTCTAGATCATGACGACAACATTGATGTTGAGCCAGCATTACGTGTGCTGGCGATGTCTGATCTCACCTCGTTGGATGAAATGTTATCGCGGGTACTGACGCGCTAGTTAGTCGTTCCTGAAAAAGTCCTTCCCTGGACTTTTTCAGAAGTACTCCTCAATTCGCGGCACAAAAAACGTGGTTTTTGTTTGTTCATTCTCGGCTCATGCCGAGTACTCGGCTCATGCCGAACTTTGCCCGCGTAGGGCCCTCCATGGCGCCCAAGGCGCCATTACCTGACAAAACCATTACTGAAAATTTAATCCAAAATATAGCTCTCAATAAGTTAAGCTTTATTCAGGGCCAACTTATCTGAGCTGTTTGGCGAGGAAGGGCAAGCTAACGTCCATTCGGTAATCTATTCCACTGTGCGTATCGTCAAACTCTTCATATCGATGAGTGACTTTATATTTATGCAACTGAGCAGAAAGTTGCCGGGTGCCAAAGTGAATATGGAATTGATCACGCCACCCACAATCGATAAAGATACCGCGCATGGTCTTAAGATTGTCTTTGTATTTTCCTATCATGTGTATCGGGTCGTGCTTTAGCCAAGCTTGCCAACGTTTTTCAAGAGGCGCACCAGTATTTAGGTCGTAAGGTAGCCGAAATCCCATTGGTGCTTTCGGGTGAGGATCGTAGCTGGCGGCCATGCAAACCATCATCAGAGACATAACGTCGTTGCTAGACAAGTGATCATTGCGCCAGCAGTGTTCCAAGAATCTTTTTACCCTGCCGTCATCAAAGCCCGGTTTGGCCTGAGATTTGATCGTTCGGCGTGGTCCTTGTTTGAGGCTGGGAGAGGCGTACTTTTGCAGTTGCGTCAACACCGCAGGCCATTCTGCTTTGTAAACGAAGTCGAAATAGCTGTCACCAGAGTGGTTTGCAACCGCGCCCCAATATTGTGGGTACTTCATCGCATGCACAATGGCGCCATAGCCACCAGACGACTTACCGAAGCAACCACGATGATCACGACTGGCCATGGTGCGGAATTCGCGGTCGATGAAGGGGATGAGTTCTCGTGTCAGATAGTCAGCATATCGACCCAGAGCGGATGAGTTGATGTATTGATTGCCTCCCAATGCAGTAAAACAATCGGGGAAGACCACTATGCAGGGAGGCATATTGCCGGAGGCGATGAGACGGTCTAGCTTCTCAGGAATATTTTCTTCGAAATTTCGCCAGTTTGTGTGAGATTGGCCTGCGCCTGTATAGCCCACAAGGTCGAACAGAACGGTAAATTTTCGATTCTTGCGCTTAGCATGATGATACTGCCGAGGTAGGTATATAGAGAGTTGCCGCAGCGATGGGTCACCCAGAGCGTTGTCCTTAAGAATTTTCGAGTCGTACTCTAAGGTGACAACTTCGCCCTCACGGGGACTTCTTGTTTTTAATGCCATGTTGCTTTTGTGGGTGGCCAAAGGAGGGCAAATCATACCCTAAAGATATCCTTGTCACGCTTTTCGACAGCCAAACCTCAGTTCGCTTGTAAAAAGGTATCTAGTTCACAAAAAGCGCTAAGCCGATAGGTTAGTTTGCTTGCTTACCTCGACTTTTGTGGACGGACACACAGCGCATGCTCCCAGAAGATAGAGCAACAAAATTCGATTTAGATAGAGATAGCATGGATTCTCTCGACTTAGATACTCTACAAGCAGAAGTAAATAAGTGGCAGGAACGAGTGCCAAAGCTTGCGGCCGCCCTGCGCGAGCGCACTGAAGAGCTAGCTGAAGCGCGTACCGAAATTCGTCGCTTGAATCAGATCGATACTGACCCAATAGTGAACCCTGAAGCCGACGATGCGCGTTTAAAAGCGCGTGATGATCTGATTCGTGATCTAGAGGAAAAATCCAAAGAGTACGCCGAACGGCATCGCACTATCTCTTCGCAATTACACTCTTCGCAAATTGATCTCACCACCACTCGAGAAGAATGTGATGGGTGGAAGAAAAAATGGCAAGAAGTCACCAGTTCACTGGATTCGGAATTTTCTACGCGTTCAGCGGTATCTCAAGAGCTGCAACTAGCGCAGCAAAACTGGACCCAACAACGGGATGAATTGGAACAATTCAATCTCGATGCCGCCGAACAACATACTAAGGAAATAGATTCTCTGCGTGGTCGTAACAGCAACTTGTTAGAAACCACAGAGCTGGCTAATAAGCAGCTAGCAACTCTCAGCGACGAAATGTCGCAATTAATCGGGCAAGTTAATACCGAGCGAGCGGGGCGTGAACAAGCTCAACAAGAAACACAAATTGCTAGTGAGCAAGTGCGTAAACTCGAAATTGAGCATACACAAGAATTGCAATCCCGCGACGTCATGCTTGCCGAACATGAAGAAGACGGCGTCCGAAAGCAACTCGAACTGACAGAGCTTCGCACGCATAATCAACGGCAGGAAAAGGCCAATGGCGGTTTGCGCCAGGAACTTATTGCAGCTAATCGACAGCTCGAAGAAAGCGTGCAAGTGGTGCAAAGTAAGCAGCTTAATATGGAAGAGCTAGAAACAAAGACGCAGACACTTTCCAGTAGTCTATCGGTAAGCCTTGCTGATGTTGAAAGTATCAAAACTAAGTTAACCGAAGTACAACAGACAAATTCTGAGCTTGAAGGTCGTTTGCAGAAATTCAAAGCTGAGATGTTGAAGGCTGCACAACGAGAGGAGCTTGAGACGGCTGACAGTGGATCAAAAATTTCTGAACTCAGCGCCCAGGTTGAATTGCTGCAGAATGCGCTGAATAGTAATCATGATGAGATGAAAGCGCGTGCTGATGAATTAGAGCAAGCGCGAAGTGAGCAGTTGCAGCAGGCAGACGAAGAAATTAAGCGTCTAACACTATGCCTAGAGGCGGCGCAAAGTGTGCAAGTAAAAAGTGAGGATGAAAGGCGCACATTAACAGAACAGTTGGGTGAAGACGAAATTGAAAAGGCCAAGTTGAAAAAGAACCTAGACGAACGCTCTACGTTGGTGCGTGAATTAGAAGAAGAACAGCTATTGTATTCTAGCCAAAAAGGCAGCCAACAAGAACAACTCGATACGCTACAGATACAACTGACCGAGTCGCAACATCGTCAGGAAACGTTCCAAGTGCACGCGCAGAAACTAGAAGAGAAGCTAACAAGCCAGCAAGAATTGATGGGCCAGCTTGAGGCTGAATTAAGTGATGAGGCTCATCGCGCCAACGAACTACAAAAACAACAAAATCAATTACAACGCAAATCTGAAGATGCGGTTGATTTGGCCAGAGAAAAGCTACGCGCAGAGATCGATAGTTTGCGGGTAAACAACGAAGAGCTCGAAGACCAACTCTGCGCTCATGAAGAAACCGTGCAGGAATTAACGACTCAACTGACGCTAGCTGAAGGAAATCGCGACGAGCTTAACGTTGCTAAGAGCGTGGAAGCTACAGAGCCAGATGGTGATGCGCCGCTTGTTTCTAGGCTGCAAAGGGAAGTGCGCGAGTTAGAAGGTGTTGTTCGTTTGCGCACGGAAGAACTTGATGATTTCAAATGGCGTTCACAACAAGGCCAAAGCACAGCTGACGAAAGTGTGGTGATGATTCTCAATCAGCAATTGAAAGACGCGCGGGATGAAAACGAGCGCTTGAACGAAAAAATTACTGTTCAAGCCAATCGAAAAGATGACCTTACTAAGTTAAAGGGAGTTGGCGAAAAGCTAGCGCAACAACTTAGTGAACTGGGCGTTACTCAATTCGCGCAGATAGCACAGCTAAGTGAAGTGGCGTTGAATGATGAAGAACATTGTTTGCATACATTGCGCAATCGCATCATTCGTGACGAATGGATAGAGCAAGCTCGAAGCCTACTCAGGTCTTAGGCAACTACTCTACGGTTGTGCCAAGATGGGCAACAATATCTGGCCAGTATCGATACATCAGCATCGAACCCCAGCCTTCAAACAGCCTTTCTTGGTAATTTAAACCACTTATACTCTGTCGCAAGTGACCTAATTTGCTGACGCTGTCGTGGGTGCCATGCCAAAGCGAAATCGGCGCGGTAATAGAGCGTAGGTCAATTTCTTGGGGCGAGGTGAAACAGGCAATTTCTGCGATAAGCCCCGCTGTTGAAACGGTTAGGTTCTCTGTGGTGTAAGCGATGATGTGGTCAAGTACCTCTGGGTGAGACTCAAGATAGGCGCGGTCTTTTTCAACACTGCCATAAATTTTTGTCAGAATGCCGTGGCTGATGTCTGTGTTAATCCGATTGCGCAAGATATTAAAGAAAGCAGAGATGAGCCAAGGATGCTGGGTTAAATTTCTACGCAAGACAGCCAACGGACTGCTTTCGTCTACGTAATATAGATTGGGCGGACGGGCCGCAACAAGCATCACGTGTTTAATGCGATCCTGCATAAGAGCTGACGTTGTTAAAGCGTGAGCGCCGCCAGACAGGAAACCTAAAGTTGATATCTGATCTACCCCTAAGTTGTCAGCAAGCGTAACCATCTCTTGGGCGATGTCGGCAAAACCGTAACCTTCCAGTGGATCGGAAAATCCGCTGCCTGGCCTTTCTGCAGCGACGATGGTGAGGTTGTATTTAGACGCTAAAGTATCGGTGTTAGGCGGCAAACGAGAAGTGCCTGCGTTCTCGTGAAAGTAGAAAACATAGTTCGCGCCGTCGCCGTAACAGCGATAAGCAATCCGACGTGGCAGTTTAGAACCCGTACTACACAAACTGAATTGATACGCTGGGTAAGCAGAGGATGGTAAGGCTGGAGTTTCATGCTGGCTATAGTCAGCAATCACCGCAAGAATCACGTCGAGCTGTGTGATTAGCAGGAGGAGGTCGTTTTGCCGATTGGTGTGGGTTTTTTCGAACACTGATTGTAAATGGTTGCGAGCAGTGTTGGCACTGATACCCAAGGCTTGTGCAACCTCTTTGAGTTGTAAGCCAGAGCTTAAGTGTTGGCAAACTGCGGTTTCAGCAGTTGTTAGGCGGAAGCTTGATTGCAGTATGTGGCGTGTTTGGTCCATGGGTTGCGCCTGGGCAATCAACAATCCGTAACGCACGCTATTATCGTTGGGTTGCAGTCCCGCGGGAAGGTCTGCCGCTCGTGCCAAGTAGCCGTAGCGAATACGATGGTCCAAGCTGTGTAGCTCAACCAGTACTTGCCGCACGCTGAACTCTTCGAGGGTAGTAATCGCTTTATCCAAATTTTGCAAAGAGCGTTCGGAACAAAAATTTATCTGGCCTTCTTGTATAAGGCAAAAGTCATTCGCCGCGGTAAGATCAGTGTGGTGGCTGGTTAGATTTTGCTGTTCGTCAATGAATAAACAGATCCAATGTGATTTAGAAGGATAGTTTTCATTGCGTAGTTGCCAGGCGAGACTTTCGGCTTTACTCAGAACAGCTAGAAATTCGTTCGGCTCAAATTGATCGAAGAAATCATCGCGCTTGCGAAGTTCTTGCACCAACGCTTCCCATTGCAACGGGTCTATCGCATAAGCGATGAGGGCATCAAAAAAGTTGCTTGGTAAAGTCGCCTTGGGTGTGTTTGTCACCTTTGAATCAGTCGTCCTTAATCACCTAGCGGGTATTCGCGGTGTTTTGTTGTCGACGTAGAGTGTTGGCCTATTGTAGAACAAATAGGATCCCACGCACGTGCAAGTAGATGCTAGGATTTCAATTTTACAATTGCTAGGGAGCCTCTGATTAAGTCTCAAAAGCTGAGCTCATGAGACTTAATCAGAGGCTCCCTAGATATCGCGTTTTTACATTGCGATAGTTCAACGTTATGATCCGCAACTGTGTATCAGCTGAACGGTGTATGACCATGCAACACTCGGGACAACACACAGAAATGTCGGAACCGGAACTCGATAATCGACGCTCATCTGATGATCGTCGAGCGACCGACCGAAGGCGCAGCATGGGTGGTTTCTTTGAACTACGAGCTCGGCGTGATCGTATTGTCGAAGACCGGCGCCAAACTGAGCGCCGCTTGAGTGCCCGCTTTCGCTTAGCCTTCTTAGCTTTCTGGCGGCGCAAAGAGCCTGAGTAGTTTAGTCGGAATAACCACACCGGCTTGCAAGATCGAGGTCCAGATACACCTTCAGCTCGTGTTCAGTGCCATAGGCTATTCTCTTTAGTAGGCATGGCGCCTTTATCAGTCTTTCAGTTCGAGGCAACAGTATGTTAGTTAGAAGTTTACAGTTTGTTATGTTGGTTACGGGCTTTGCTTTCGCTCAAACATTGTGGGCTGGGGATGCGCAGTTAGGTAAGGGCTTGTTCCCGGTCTGTACTGCCTGCCACGGCCCCACCGGGCAAGGCAATCAAGCCATGAGCGCACCAAAATTGGCAGGTCAAGAAAAGTGGTACTTAATGAAACAAATGCAGCTCTTCCAGACCAACGCCCGTGGCTCGGCGCCTGGAGATATGCAAGGTATGCAAATGGCAGCCATGTCTAAAGGGCCACAGCTGGCCTCTGTGGATGCATTAGAAAATTTGGCTGCGTACATTGCAACATTTGTTGATGAGCCTAGCCCGATAACGGTGTCAGGCGATAGTGCAGTGGGTAAAAACCTCTACCCGGTTTGTGCAGCCTGCCATGGTGCAAATGCCCAGGGTAATGAGGCCATGGCCGGTCCAAGACTTGCTGGTCAGAACGATTGGTACCTGGTTAACCAAATCAAGAAGTTTCAGAAAGGCCAACGGGGCTACCACGATTCCGATCATGGCGGAAGGCAAATGCGACCTATGGCGGCGACGCTGACGAGTGACCAGGCCATCAACGATGTGGTCGCCTACATCAACTCGCTTGCTGCCACCCAGTAACGTTTTCATATCACGGTGACAGCGACAGCTCGCTTAACGATCTCGCTGTCATCGCTTCGCGACAACTATCGACGATTAAACCAGCACGCCACAGGAGATGTCGCCGCGGTGGTGAAAGCCAATGCATATGGCTTAGGGTTGAAACCGGTGGCCAAATGTTTATGGCAAAATGGTTGCCGCGAATTTTTTGTTGCCACTCTAGCTGAAGGCATTGCGTTGCGAGCCGTTCTAGGCGAGGCAACAATCTATGTATTGTCCGGAGCCGTTGCTGGTTCAGTCGAAATGTTTGTGACCCACGGCATGATTCCAGTGCTGAATACGCCAAGCCAGGTTGCTGCGTGGCAGGGGCAACCTGGGGCTGCAGCGGTGCATGTTGATACAGGCATGGCGCGCCTCGGCCTGCAATGGGAAGAAGCTGAAAAGATACTTCAGTCGATAGACTTTCCATTAACCTTGCTGATCAGCCACTTTGCTCGGGCTGATGAAGTACAACACGCTTTTAGCGCGTTGCAGAAGCAACGTTTCTTTAGCTTGTGTCGCACCCTGCAGGGTGCTGGTAGGACTGGAAGGCAACTACGGATAAGTTTATGCAATTCTGCGGCTATTCTGGATGGGCTGTGTCAGCCAGATTCCGAAACTGAGCATCTCGGTCGAGGAGGCATTGCCGTGTACGGCGGCAACCCGTTTCACAATCAACCTAATCCTATGGCTGCTGTGGTTAAACTTGAAGGTCAGATTGTGCAAGTGCGAACTGTAGATAGTGGCCAGGCGGTTGGTTATGGCGGCACTTATGTTGCGAATGACCGTACCCGCATAGCTATCGTGGGTGTTGGCTATGCGGATGGCGTGCCGCGTTTGTTGTCTAATCGGGGTAGAGTCTTTGTGAATGGGAAATTCTCACCCATCATCGGTCGTATCAGCATGGATTTGTTACAAATCGATGTCAGCAACTGCGAGGCGCAGGAAGGTGATTGGGTAGAGGTGTTTGGCCGCACTATTTCTATCGATGAATGTGCCAGCCATGCAGAAACTTTGTCCTATGAAATTTTGACTGGTATAGGCCGTAGACCAGACCCCAGCTACATTAATGAGCCCCTTTCCTAATGGATAAATATTCAGCGTAGTCGTACCTAGATTCTTGGTAGCGGCCCAGTCCTCTCAGCGCGATAGAACGATTCAACAGCAGGCTCGCCAATTGAGGTTTTTGTGTCTCTACATGGTCTTCCAGTAACCTGGTTAGGATTCGAACTGCACTTTCAAACTGTGATTCGTAAATGAGGACGTTCGCTTCTTGGGCGAGCACCACATAATCTGACGGTGCGCGGCGCAATGCTGAGTTCATGTGCGCACGAGCTTGGCTAAGACCCTTTCGACGCGCATATTGCAAGGCCAGCATGCTCTCCAACCTCGCCAGCTGAAGGGTATCTACACTTGAGGGCGGCTGTTGTGCGGCATTAAGTGCGGCCTGGCATGGCTCAGGGGTAGCTGGCACCTGTTGCAACGAAGCAAAACACAGTGATGCTGCCGCCGATATTGTTGGTTGCGTGGTAAATTCGAAATTTTGCCCTCGGGCACTTAGGCTTGAAAGGGTAGTCATCGTAGCGATGAAAATAATGGCGTTGAAAGTTCGCTGCATGAATCGGCCTGGTCAGAAATTATGCTTGTTATAACGCTATGTACTGGATGCGGCAAGATTCGTTATGCTTGGCAGTCATCGATGGAGGAATAATAAATGACAGCACCAACGGTTAATCCTGATGGATTACTGAAAGGTCGAATCGCCGTGGTCACCGGTGCCAGTCGTGGAATTGGCGAAGCCATCGCCAAGCGTTATGCCATGGAAGGGGCGAAGGTTGTGGTCACCGCGCGAACCGTGGAAGAAGATGAGCATTTCCTGCCTGGCACCATTACCAACACCGTGAACACCATTCAACAAGCAGGCGGTGAAGCGTTGGCTGTAAAGGCCGATTTGTCTCAGCCTGAAGATCGGCAACAACTTATTGACCAAGCCTTAGATGCATTTGGTGCTGTTGATATATTGGTGAACAATGCCGCGATTACGTTTTTTATCCCAGTAGCAGATTTCCCGCAACGGCGTTTTGCGTTGATGATGGATGTGCAGGTGTGGACGCCATTTGAGTTGTCTCAGTTGGTTTTGCCCGGCATGAGAGAGCGCGGTTCGGGATGGATTTTGAATGTCTCCTCTCATGCAGCCCTGCACCCAGACAAGCAAGAAGCTGGTCGAGGCAGCACCGTATATGGAATGTGTAAGGCCGCCCTAGAGCGTTTTACGACCGGTCTTGCACAAGAAATGTACGATGAAAATATTGGTGTTAACGTCATCTCCCCAGGTTTAGTTGCCACCCCGGGTGTCATGCACCATAAACTGATCAACGACACCAACAAAGACGATGTTACTCCTGTGGAGGTGATGGCTGAAGCTTGTTTGCGCTTAAGCCATGGTGATCCTCAACAACTCACCGGACGTATCGATTATGCAGATGCGGTGATGGAAGAATTTTCTTTACAGGCGGCAGATCTTATCTAGGGAGCTTCGGGTATTAGGCTGTGTGCGTTTCTTTAACGTACGGGTATTTCGGTTTTCTTGGCCACCGTGCGCAATGCAAAACTTGAATGAACCCGGGCTACACCGGGTAAGCGTGTTAGGTGTTGGCTGTGAATACGCTCGTAATCTCGGGCGTCTGCTCACGCGCAGTAAATAATCTGCATCCCCGCTCATGAGATAACATTCCATCACCTCGGGGAGCAATTTGACTTCCTTTTCGAATGCCGCCAGGTCGTCTTGCTGTTGGCTGTGCAAAGTGATGCGTACAAAAACATTGTCAGGATATCCGGCAGAAGATTGATCGACTAACCCTACATATCCACGAATAAAGCCGTTGTCCTCAAGACGTCGTACACGTCGCAAGCAGGCAGACTCTGAGAGGCTCACCCGCTGGGCTAGCGTGTTATTGCCGAGACGGCCATCAAGCTGTAGCTCGTGAAGGATAGCGCGATCTATTTTATCCATTGCCGAATTATATCTCTAGAAATAGATATTTACTCGAACTAAATTGCGTTTAGTACGCGATTACATGCAGAAACGCAATAAGTTAGTGTGCTGATCGTCGTAGAATTCACGCTGCAAGTAGTACGGCCATAATTTTATAGGTGATGAGATGAGAATTGGTGTTCCCAAGGAAACGAAAGCGAGTGAATTTCGAGTTGGTCTTACACCCACCAGTGTTGCAGAACTCAGTGCCGCGGGTCATGAAATATGGGTGCAATCAGATGCCGGTAGGTCTATTGGTTTTGATGACCAGCAGTACCTACAGGCGGGGGCGAAAGTGGTTGACCGCGATGCTGCATTCACACCGGAGTTGGTGGTAAAAGTTAAAGAGCCTTGTTTAGAAGAGTGCGCTCGTTTGAATCCCAACCAAATCCTTTTTACCTATCTGCATTTAGCTGCTGCTCGTCCCCAAGCAGAAGCGTTGATGGCCAGTGGGTGTGCTGCCATTGCTTATGAAACCGTGGAAGACGCACAAGGTCGGTTGCCCTTACTCACCCCTATGAGTGAGGTGGCGGGTCGAATGTCCATTCAGGTGGGAGCCCAAGCGCTGCTGAAAAGTAGTGGTGGGCGAGGTACCTTGTTGGGTGGTGTGCCAGGTGTTATGCCGGGCAAGGTGGTCATTCTAGGTGGAGGAATTGCCGGGACCAACGCAGCTTATATGGCGGTGGGTATGCAGGCTGATGTGACTGTCATCGACAAATCTGTCGAACGTTTACGCACCCTGTCGACAGAATTTGCCGGACGTGCCAAAGTGCTTATGGCGTCACGAGAAACCATCAGCACTCAAGTAGAAGCCGCCGACTTGGTCATCGGCGCAGCGCTGATCCCAGGCGCCAGCTCGCCAAAGCTGATTGACCGGGAATTGCTTGCACGAATGTTGCCGGGTGCAGTGGTGGTAGATATTTCCATTGATCAAGGCGGTTGTTTTGAGTCAAGTCGCCCGACCACGCATCAAGCGCCAACATTTGTTGAGCAGGGTGTCGTGCACTATTGTGTGACCAATATGCCTGGTGGGGTTGCTCGCACAGCTACCCAAGCGCTGAACAACGTAACGCTACCGTATGTACTCAAGCTTGCCGAGCTTGGTTTGCAAGGCGCCTTTGCGAGCGATGCGGGTTTTGCCAAAGGTTTGAATGTTCGAGATGGGCAAATTTGTCATGCGACAGTGGCTAAAGCCCTTGCTGAGAAGCAAATTAAAGCGGCGTAGCTGAATCTGAGTTGTGCAAGGGCTGCGTCTGTGGGAGGCTTTCGCTTTTGCGGGTACTTTCGCGGGTACTTTCGCGGGTAAGAAGAAGGAGTAGTGGTGTCTTCCATTTCAGATAAAAGTTCTCGACAACATGCCCTGCACAACGAATTTCCAGACGGGTCTTTGGAGGCCAAAGATCTGGCGCATTTACTGCATCCAACCACCAACCTCAAGCTGCATACCCAAGTGGGTCCAAAAGTACATGACCGTGCCGAGGGCATCTATTTATGGGACAACCAAGGTAAGCAGTATTTGGAAGGCATGGCGGGCTTGTGGTGCACGGCCTTAGGCTACGGTCAAAATGAGCTTGCAGACGTTGCCGCGCAGGCCATGCGGAAGCTTTCTTACTCTCAGCTGTTTGGTGGCAAAACAAATGAGCCCTCGATTTTACTCGCCGAAAAGCTCAAGGCTATGGCGCCCTTTGACGCAGGCAGAGTATTTTTTGGCCTCTCGGGTAGCGACGCTAACGACACCCAAATAAAGTTGATGTGGTATTACAACAACGCCATCGGCAAACCAGCAAAAAAGAAAATTATTAGTCGTCATCGTGGTTATCACGGGGTTACGATCGGCAGTGGTTCGCTCACCGGTTTGCCACCTTTCCATAATGCCTTTGACCTTCCCATGGCTGGTGTACTGCACACCCATTGCCCACATTATTACAGCGGCGCCCTTGCGGGTGAATCTGAGAGTCAGTTTGTTGAGAGAATTGTTGGTGACCTTGAAGATATGATCGTCAAAGAAGGTGCGGATAGTATCGCGGCTTTCATTGCGGAACCTATTTTGGGGGCGGGTGGCGTTATTGTTCCACCGCCGGGGTATTACGAAAGAGTACAGGCTGTGTTGGCTCGTCACGATATCTTTTTTATCGATGATGAGGTCATTTGTGGCTTTGGCCGCACCGGTAACCCCTTCGGCGCGCAGACGATGGGCATTACACCGACTACTATGAGCGTGGCCAAGGCACTTTCCTCGGCTTATCTACCCATCAGTGCCGTGCTAATTCCAGAATTCATGTATGACGCCTTTGTACAAGTCTCTAACGAGCTGGGTGTATTTGGTCATGGTTTCACGTACTCCGGTCATCCGGTATGTGCCGCCGTGGCTTTGCGCAACCTTGAACTCATGGAAGAAATGGATCTTTTTACCCACGCGAAAAAAATGGGGGAGATTTTCCAACAACGTTTACGTAGCTATGCTGATCATCCTTTGGTGGGAGAGGTTCGAGGAGAAGGCTTAATTGGTGCGATTGAGTTGGTCAAAGAAAAACAACCGCGCATACCGTTTGATGCCTCCGATGGTGTTGGTGCGCATTGCAGCGCTGCATGTGAAGAAGCAGGCCTTATCGTGCGTAACATGGGTGATGCCATCGCTTTTTGTCCGCCGTTGATCATCACTGAAAGCCAAATTGACGAATTGTTTACAAAGTTCTCTATCGGTTTGGACAAAACCCTAGAGTGGCTACATTAGTGGCGGTAATTGACTCTGCGATAAAAGTTAACTCGGAGCAGTTTCGGGCGAATCAAGCGCATCATAAAACACTTGCCGACGAGCTAACTGTGTTGTCGCAACAAATTGCCGTGGGCGGAGATGAACGCGCTCGGCAACGACATATTTCGAGAGGCAAGATGTTACCTCGCGAACGGGTTAACAGACTACTCGACCCAGGTTCGCCCTTTCTTGAGCTTGGACAATTGGCTGCGTACCAAATGTACGAAGACACAGTTGCAAGTGCCGGTATCGTTACCGGTATAGGACAAGTCTCCGGCCAGTCTTGTCTTATCGTTGCCAATGACGCCACGGTTAAAGGTGGCACTTACTATCCGATGACAGTAAAGAAGCACTTACGTGCCCAACAGATTGCGTTGGAAAATCATTTGCCTTGTATTTACTTGGTTGACTCTGGCGGAGCGTTCTTACCGCTACAGGCGGACGTTTTTCCAGATCGAGAACACTTCGGTAGAATCTTCTATAACCAAGCAAACATGTCAGCTATGGGTATTGTGCAACTGGCGGTGGTGATGGGCTCGTGCACTGCAGGTGGCGCGTATGTGCCTGCGATGTGTGATCAGGCGATCATTGTGAAAGAGCAAGGTACCATTTTTCTCGGCGGCCCGCCGCTGGTGAAAGCAGCCACGGGTGAGGTGGTAGATGCCGAAACGTTAGGTGGTGGTGAAGTCCACAGTCGGATTTCTGGGGTCACAGACTATCTGGCAGAAGATGATGAGCATGCGTTAATGCTGGCCCGAGAGGTGCTGGCGCAAAGTCACCAACGCTTTTCATCTACTGTCGAACGAAAGCCTAGCCAGCAACCCCTGCACAACTCGGATGAAATTTATGGTGTCATCCCACTAGACACACGAACGCCGTTTGATGTTCGTGAAGTCATTACGAGGTTGGTAGATGGTTCAGAATTTCATGAATTCAAAAAACTCTACGGCGAGACTATGGTTTGTGGTTTTGCTCATATTCATGGCGTGCCGGTAGCCATTGTTGCGAACAACGGCATTTTATTTTCTGAAAGTGCCGTCAAGGCTGCGCACTTTATTCAGCTGGCAGATCGCCGCGGCGTGCCTTTGCTGTTCTTGCAAAACATCACCGGTTTTATGGTGGGTCAAAAGTATGAACACCAAGGTATTGCTAAAGATGGGGCAAAGATGGTTACCGCTGTGGCCTGTGCACGAGTGCCAAAATTTACTGTGGTTATCGGTGGCTCGTTTGGCGCTGGTAACTATGCCATGTGCGGGCGTGCGTACGGAGCGCGCATGTTATGGACATGGCCCAATGCGCGTATTTCTGTGATGGGTGGCGAGCAAGCAGCGCAGGTCCTGGCGACAGTACGAGAAGATGGCCTGTCGGCTCGAGGTGAAAAATGGCCGGCGACTGAAAAAGAAGAATTTATGGCAGGCATACGTGCGCGCTATGAAGAAGAAGGTCATCCCTACTTTGCTTCTGCGCGTTTGTGGGACGATGGCGTGATTAACCCGGTTGATACCAGAGATATCCTTGGTCTTGCCTTATCGGTTGCGACACGTGAACCACATCAACCAACATCGCCATTTGGTGTGTTTAGAATGTAGCCACGGTAGATTCACTTATGTTTAATTCCTTGTTAGTAGCCAATCGAGGCGAAATAGCATGCCGCATATTTCGCACTGCCAAAGCCTTGGGGCTGCGTACTATTGCGGTGTATTCTGATGTAGATAAAAATGCGCTACATGTGCAGCTTGCCGATGAGGCGGTTTACGTCGGGCTAGCGCCTGCGACTCAAAGTTATCTTGTTATTGATCGTATCATTGCTGCTGCGCTGCAAACCCAGGCTCAAGCCATTCATCCGGGATATGGTTTTTTGTCGGAAAATGCTGATTTTGCGGAGGCTTGTGTGCAAGCAGACATTACATTTGTTGGACCCAGCGCAGAATCCATTCGCAGTATGGGTTCGAAAATTCAGGCGAAACGTCTGATGGAGGCAGCCGGGGTGCCGATATTGCCTGGCTATCATGGCGCCGACCAAGCTGAGGATGTGCTTTGGGAGCATGCCAAGCGCATTGGGTTTCCCTTGTTGATCAAAGCGTCTGCAGGTGGCGGCGGCAAAGGCATGCGGTTGGTAAGCAATGCAGAAGAGTTCATTACCCAGCTTCACAGCGCAAAGCGTGAATCTATGAATGCTTTTGGAGATGATGAGGTTTTGCTGGAGCGTTACCTCACCCGGCCGAAGCACATCGAAGTTCAGCTGATGGCTGATACCCACGGTAATGCTGTCTATCTGTTTGAGCGCGATTGTTCAGTCCAGCGCCGTCATCAAAAAGTTGTTGAAGAGGCGCCGGCACCGACCATCACCGCGAGCTTGCGTACTCAACTAGGCGAGAGTGCAGTTAAGGCCGCGCGACAAGTGGGCTACGTTAACGCGGGCACGGTTGAATTTATAACCGAGGGCGAAAAATTTTATTTCATGGAGATGAATACTCGGCTTCAGGTCGAACATCCTGTTACCGAAGCTATCACTGGCCTAGATCTGGTTGAACTACAGCTCAAGGTCGCGGCTGGCGAAGTGTTGCCCATCACGCAAGAGGATGTGCAACTACAAGGGCATGCTATCGAGGTTCGGCTATACGCCGAAAACCCTTCTAACAAATTTTTACCTTCGACTGGGCGTATAGAATGTTTCGATATTCCTAGTAGCATTCGTACCGATACTGGCGTTGGGGCTGGCGATGAAGTGTCGATGCACTATGACCCCATGTTGGCGAAGCTTATCGCCCACGGCAATAATCGAGAAGAGGCCATTCGAAAGCTTGCTCAGGCACTCACTGGTGCGCGTGTGGCTGGCGTAGATCACAACTTAGGTTATTTGTTGGGTCTTATTCAGCACAGTGCTTTTGCGCAAGGGGACTACACCACTCAACTGGCGGAGCAGGTTCATGACACCGTGGTTCCTCAGGTTAAGGATATCGCTGCGGGTATAGCGGGTAGCTATCGGTTACATCGATTGTCGGTAGAGGCTGATGGTGACCCCTGGCAGGGTTTGGCGGGTTTTCGACTCAATCAGAATAACTTTAAGCAAATATCTTTGGCTCAGGGAAAGGTCACCTACGCGGTAGAGATTGAGGAACATTCACGGCGAGAGGTGCACATCCGGGTAAATGGCAAAAGCCAAGTCGCAGATGTTCAATTTCAAAACGATGGGTCTTTTACGGCCACTTTAGGTGCCGAAAGTTCAGCAGAAAAAGCAGATGAGTACTCTGGTCAGGTTTTGAGCCGCGAAGGTACATTGTTTGTCATGCTGAATGGTCATAGCGAGAAATTTCTTAATATCACCGATGATATGGCTCGTTTCCAACGTCAAAACCTAACTCAAGGAGGGGTGATATCACCGATGCCTGGTCAAATCATTGCCGTCAATGCCGCTGTTGGAGACAAAGTTGCCATGGGTGACGTTTTGGTTGTGGTGGAAGCGATGAAGATGGAGCATGCTGTGGTCGCGCCAAAATCAGGCCAAGTGAGCGCGGTGCTATTTGCCGTTGGAGATCGAGTTGAAGAGGGGGCTGAAATGATGGTCCTAGGGAACCTCTGATTAATTATCGTAAACTCAGCGTGACCTGCGGGGCTTGTGTCAAGGCGGGCTTCGCCGGTAATGGCCACCCCCACGGCCAAAAAGTCCAACGCAGCCAGAAGCCCCG
>JAADHW010000355.1:5707-22266 GCA_013151695.1 Gammaproteobacteria bacterium | reverse complement strand
GGCTCTGACAGATCAGAAACCACTGCTCACCTTGCATGCTCAAGTTGAAGAAAAAGCCCACGTGCACGATATTGTTTCGCAAATCAAGAACGTGTTAACCAACAAGTTTGGGATTGACCATTCAACTATTCAAATTGAACATGGCAGTTGCCCAGACGATGATGACGGACACCATCATGCCTAAGCCGGGCGATACTGGCTTTTGTGGCGATAAAAAACTACTTTAGGTTGTAATGCCATTTGTTACTCTTCGTAACAAATCTTAACGATATCACGCTTGCAATCGACCCTCGTATTACTAGAATGCGCCCGTCTTCCGTGTGTTTTGTACACGAAAGCATGGGCGTGGCACGGTGTTCTCCCCTTCCTCCCTATATCGTGGCACGCCCCCTATCTCACCCTAGATTATGCCATCCGGTCTAGGTTTTCCTCTTACAACCTGGACAAGCTGTCCTAATTCGCTACAATCTGTGTAGATTTTGTACGTGGACGCCCTGCCGTGGACCCAAACAAACAACAAAACCTTTACCGCATAGGTACCGTTGCCTCACTAACCGGTATTTCCGTCGAGCGATTGCGCGCCTGGGAAAGACGCTACGACATGAGCCCGGCTCACAAAGCGGGTAAAACTCGTTTCTACAGCAAACCCCAGCTCGACCGCCTAAAACTGATCAAACACCTCATCGATCAGGGCCAACCTATCTCCAGTTTAGCCGGCTTGTCCTTCGCTCAACTACAAGCGCGAATAGAGGAAGACCAAGAAGCAACCATTGTCGTTGCTGCACACACGCCGACGGTTGGCCTGGTGGGGCCAAACCTGCTTATGCTTGAGCGACAAGCACAGCAAGGTAGCGTGCGCTTACGTATGGAGGTGGTTTCGCGTTGGGCTAATTTAGAGGCTTTTGAACTTGAACAAACCGCCACAGATAATCCACAGGTAGTGATCCTTCAATTGCCCGTCCTCTCTCTACAACCTATTGAATTTGCGAGAGAAACGTTCCCAGAAGCCCAAGTCATAGCAGTCTATCAATTTGCCACTTCAAAGGTCATCTCGCAAGCCCAAACCGAAGGTATTCCTACCTTAAAGTGGCCGGTCAGCTGGAGCGAACTCGAGCACGTCACGGCAACAACCATCGGCCTGACCAACCGACCCAGCATGACTGTGGCGCGACGCTTCAGCGATGAAGAGCTGATCGCAATTGCCGCCGCTACCGACGATCCGACCCAATGCCCACAATATCTGATAGAAGCCATCCACCAACTCAACGCGTTCGCCCAATATGCCCAGGATTGCAGCCACACGGTGGATCGACCTAAAACCTATCACCGCCTTCAGGCTGATGCTTCTCAAGCCCGTGCACAACTCGAGGTTGCGCTGGAATCGTTGGTTGAAGACAGGGATTCCCAGGCTTAGTGCTGGGCTGACCCAAACCTATACATAATCTGAACAAATATTACTTTTAGGGTTGACAGTATTACTTTGTACTGTACAATCGTGCACAGATTGAGTTTACAAGGCGTGCTAGCAACTTCGTGCAGTCCTCCCTTTCAAGTGTCCTTCCCCCAGAAGAGAAGTTGCATTCAGAAGGTTCCTACCCTCTGACACGCCTTTTTTATCTAGCCTCACACTCAATCAACCATCCAGCCGTGTAAACATTGCAATTCATGCAAAATTCTCTCTGTTAGATTCCAATAAAGTGTTGCTTGCGGTGTTTTCCGCAGCTGACCCGGTTATCATGGCCACTTCCTGGCTGTACCTTACGATATGCTTTATCCCCAGTGTTTTACCTTAATGAACTTAAGGTGTATGTCATGGATATGCGTCGCATTCACCTTGTTTGCTTGTGGCGGCGGCGGCAGTAATCGTTCGGGCGTTACACCCACAGCCACCAATCAAGCACCTACAGCCAGCTTTACGGTAGACGTCAGTAGTGGCGTTGCGCCATTGACCGTAGTGGTCGACGCAGCCGGTTCCAACGATCCAGATGGCCACATAGTGTCCTACAGTTGGGATTTCACAGGCGAAACCAGCATTGGACAAACCGCTGTTCATACCTATACCGACGCAGGATCTTTCGTAGTGACCCTGAGTGTGGTGGACAACGATGGTGCGACCACTGCGAGCAGCCAAACCATCACAGCAACAACTTCACCAACAAACAATGTCTCTATTTCAGGCGTGATTAGAGTACTGAGCTCTACCGCAGTCGACGCGGACGTTAACGATCGCCTCACCATTCCTCAACCAAACAACAGCTTCGACGAAGCACAGGCCATTCCAAGCCCAGTCACTTTAGGAGGTTTTGCTAATCGAGCAGGCACTGGCCAGCCCACAGGAAACTTTTTTGCACAAGGTGATCCTAGAGATTTTTACCAAGTCAGCCTAACTGGCGAGGAAGTTATTTCACTCAACATAGCCGAGACCAATGCAGACCTCGACCTTCGACTTTGGGACGTAAACCGCAATATTGTCGATAGCTCCAGCGGCATCACCCAAACTGAATCCATCCAAGTAACTCAAGCGGGTACTTATTTCATTGAGATATTCCCATTCTCAGGGGCAAGCAATTACGTGTTGTACATCGGACAAGACCTGACCAGCAACAGCACACAACGACCAGCCCAAAGGCTCAGCGACCCATTCATCGCCGGTGAACTTATAGTAAAAACCCTACCTAGCGCTGCTTCGAATGGTCAAAGCACATTTCGTATTCCGGGGATACAAAATTCTGATAACGCAGCAGAAAATGTTCTTTTTAAGCGTCAAGCCCTCGCAGCCCTTTACCGGCTCATGGCTGATCCCAGCGCTCTTCGCCTTCCCGTCGGTGGCTATGTCACAACCGAACAGCGAGTGCGTCTGCAAACACTAGTGGCATTAAAGTCTCTACTTAACAATCCGAACATCGAATTTGCCGAGCCCAACGTGTTACTGCAGCGGCATAGGGTGCCCAACGACACTTTTTACAATGCACAATGGCACTACCAAGCCATAAACCTGCCGTTGGCCTGGGATACAACCACTGGAGACCAAAACGTCATCGTTGCGGTCATCGACACCGGCGTACTGCTTAACCACCCCGACCTCAGCAGTCAATTAGTCGATGGATATGACTTCATTGCCGATGTAAACAGAGCACTCGACGCAGATGGTATCGATGCAAACCCAGACGACCCAGGCGATCTTGCATTCGGTGGCTCATCGAGCTTTCATGGCACCCATGTTGCAGGCACTGTCAGCGCAACCAGCGACAACTCTCAAGGGGTTGCTGGCGTTTCTTGGAATACTCGAATCATGCCGCTGCGCGTATTGGGCAGAGACGGCGGTACCGGTACCGCTTACGACATGATCCAAGCGGTACGTTATGCCGCCGGACTGACCAACGACTCAAACACGCTGCCCATACAAAAAGCCGACATCATCAATCTTAGCTTAGGCACTACGCTGGCCTCTCAGAGCGCCCAACAAACCTTTGACCAAGTTCGCCAGGCAGGTGTCATAGTGGTGGCGAGCGCAGGCAATTCGGCAAACTCCTTACCAAACTACCCTGCTGCCTATGATGGTGTTATAGGAGTCAGCGCAACAACCATTTCAAATGATCGAGCCAACTACTCCAACTTCGGCACCTACGTAGACATAGCCGCGCCAGGTGGATCTAACACTTCAGACTTAAACGGCGATGGCATTGCTGACGGTGTCATCTCTACAGTAGGGGATGACGGCGCTGGTAATATCACTTTCACCTATGCAGCCCAATCTGGTACATCTATGGCAGCACCTCATGTCTCCGGTGTCATTGCCCTGATGAAGGCAGTACACCCCACCATGACGCCGATCGAATTCGAAACCGCCTTGATGGCAGGTGATCTAACAGATGACCTTGGTACCGCAGGACGAGACGATCAGTTCGGCCACGGTCTCGTAAACGCACATAAAGCAGTTTTAAAAGCGCAGCAACTGGCAAACGGTCAGGGCAGTGACCCTGGCCCTGTGCTCAGCATCGCACCACGTACGCTTAATTTTGGCGCATTCGTTAATGACCAATCATTTAGCTTGCGTAATGTCGGAACCGGCGACATTGCGGTTGGCGTAATTACACCAAGTGATGCGTGGATTTCCGTGACCGGCCCGGGTAGTGCTGACGGGCTTGGCGAATACCAAATCTCAGTATCCCGAAATAATTTGAGTGATGGAGCGTATCAAGGAAACATACATATAGCCTCCAACACAAATCCTGTCAATGTAACCGTGATCATGCAGGTATCTAACCTTAATCTAACCGCTAACGCGGGTCTTATGTACGTTATCGTCGTTGACGAAGACAACCTAACAACGCTGCCACCAACATTGGTCTTGGCAATTGATGGTGAGTATCCTTATAACATCCCCAACATTCCGGTTGGGCAGTATAGAATTTTTGCAGGTACCGATGCAGATGACGATTCTGTACTTTGCGACTCGGGAGAGTCTTGCGGCGCGTATCCCACTTTAAATGGACAGACGATTTTGTCGATCAATGGCAACCTGGACAATATAGATTTTGAGTCAGTTCATCGTGTGACGCTAACGGGTACCAGTGTCCTGGGTAACCCTGGCAGCAACAGCACCCTCGATAGCGGTATTGTGATTCAAAAACCACAACCTTTGCCATCACCCGCACGCTGGCCAGAGCCATAAGAACTATCTTTTTCATTTGTCTGCCTTTGTTTGGCTTCGCCTGCCAGAATCAAATAGAAGTGAGCGAAGTGATGAACCATGCCCTGTGCCATAACTTGGAAATAGGCGCAGAGATTGTGTCAGTACGGGACTTGGCAAAAATAAGAGGGGCAAATTTATTAGAGCCGATAGAGCAGCCCACACTTGAAACCGATTCTCCTACCCCTCTACTGGTCGCTGTCTTTACCGGCGCCAAGCCAACCCCTGGTTATAAGTTGCGCCTACTGGGTGCGGATATAAAAGGCAACAAAATTGTACTGCATTATGCATTAGACAAGCCAACCGACGCCATGTTAGCTCAAATGATTACTTCACCTTGTTCGGTCGTTGAAGTTAGCGGCGCTAATCACCACCAACCGATTAGCGTGAGGGTGAACGGGCAATTGCTGCCCTCAAAGAAGTTATGAAGCAACCAACAGCTCTAGTGCGGCCTGCGCTCTGGTAAAAACACTTTCTTTATACGCATCCAAATCTATGTCAGCGTTCTCACCCATCGCACCAGTCAAATAGCGTTTGTACACACCCTGTCCAATGGCGGCCAAGCGCCAGTGAGAAAAAGCGCGATAATAGTTAATACCACTCAGGTCACGACCTGTGGCTTTACTATAACGCTCAATAAGAGTCTGACGCTCAGGAAAACCACCCACTGAAGTTGCGGTTGTGTCTTCATCCTCTTCGCCCGGCATGACCCAAGAATTAAGTAGATAGCCAACATCGGCAAGTGCATCGCCAAGAGTGCACAGTTCCCAATCCAGCAGCGCTTTGATCGACCCGCCATCGATGATCATGTTCCCTAGCCGATAATCACCATGCACAATAACAGCGCCAACTTGTTCAGGCATTTGAGCCTCCAATAGCCTGGTGGTTTCTTCCATAGCTGGAATTTCGTGGGTCTTAGTTGCCTTCCACTGCTTGGTCCAGCGTTTTAATTGACGCGCTAGATAGGCTTCCTTGCGACCCAGCTTGCCAAGGCCAACATCATCAGGATTTAGCTGGTGAAGTTGTGCAAGCACATCGATGACGTGCAAACCCAAATTGTAGCGGTCTGATTGTGAGACCAGTACCGAAGCTTCTGCCTCATGCAACACAGGACCTGAGACGTAGTCCATAACATAAAACGGTGCGTCATTGATCGAGGTGTCGGTACACAAACCAAGGGTGTTGGCTAAAGGCACAGAAGACCCTGCCAACGCCGAGACAATTCTATATTCCCGAGCCATGTCATGTGCGCTTTCTAAAACGTGCCCTAGAGGAGGACGCCTTAGCACATAGTCTCGCCCGGCAGTGTCTCGCACACGGTAGGTCAGATTTGAATGACCACCAGCAATAAGGGAGAAATCCAATGGTCCCTTGGCACCCCGTACATTGTCGATGAACCAATGAGTAACCCTTTGTTGATCAATTCCATCTATTTGCTGAGTTACAGAACCACCCATCACGTCTCCCATTTAATTTATACTTCTTGCCTATGTATAGGCAGTTTACCCAATTATCGTTGATTTTGATTTTATCAACTTTGATCCTCAATGCCTGCAACTTAGTACCTAGTGTACCCCCACTCCAGCCAACGCCAACACCACCTGATCCTACAACACCAATTCCATAACCCAAACCTAGTGCAGAACAAACTGGCACCTTGGTGCTGCCAGACGGAACACAAACTGCCGTGGCTCCGAACGATTTAACTCACTCAGGAACAGGTTCTTACCTGTGGCCCAACGGACGACGTCAGGCTGGAACCTGGGACAATGGAAAACTACACGGTGAAGGTGTCGAAGAAACCTCCCAAGGATTCTACAGTGGAATGTGGGCGCATGGGCAAAGACAAGGCGAAGGTAAGTATCGCGGTGTTGATGGTACTCACTACCAGGGGCACTGGTCGAACAATCAACGCCAGGGTTACGGGCGGCAGTCATTTTCTGACAGGTCAACCTACCAGGGTGAGTGGCAAGCTGACCTTGCTCATGGGTTTGGAGAACGCCTCTACGTCAACGGTAGCCGGTTTGAAGGCAGTTGGGCGGCAGGTAAAAGGCAGGGCTACGGAACACTGGTTACTTCTGCCAACCTCGTCTATGAGGGTCTATGGCAAAACGATATGCGACAAGGCTATGGACGACAAAGCTACCCGGATGGACGAGCATATCAAGGCAATTGGTCAGTCGACCGACAAAATGGTATCGGCATTGAAACCCACGCTGACCGAAGCAGCCACAATGGTCGTTGGGAAAATGGCGAGATTGTGGGTATTGGTACTCGCACGCATAGGACAGGAATTCAGTTCACCGGCGAGTGGGTTAAAAACGTAATTACCCAGGGGCAGTTAGTCTTACCCAGTGGCGACACCTACAACGGCCCAATTTACCTGGCTGATGTTCAAGGCGTTGCGCCCGATCTTGTTAAGTGGATTGAAAATTTAGCCGGTAAACAAAATACTCACGCTCAGTATTTCCTAGCCACTATCTATTTAGACTTCGACGAGCCTAAGCAAGATCTACAAACTGCCGAAGTTTGGTTGAGGCGCAGTGCAACCGCTGGTCATGCCGAAGCTCAATATCGTCTTGCAATTCTACTCAACGATACTGACCAAACCCTGGCCTTAGACTGGCTCAGTCAAGCGGCCAATCAAGCACACCCCGATGCCAATGCATTGCTTGGGGGGTATTATCATCTTGGCAAACACCTACCCCTTGATCTCAACAAAGCCATTACACATTATTCGAAAGCCGCAAGCCAAGGCGACCTAGGCGCCACCAACAACCTCGCATGGCTGCTCGCCACCACACAAGATGAATCCCTGGCAGACCCGCAACAAGCGGTAGACATCCTCCAACCCCTGGTGTTGTACCTAGGAAATTGGCAGCATCTGGACACGCTGGCGGCCGCCCATGCTCGTTTAGGTCATGCCGCAATTGCAATCCAAATGCAATTTCGCGCCCTGGAGGCAGCACGCCAGCAGGAAAACCATGATTTGAGTAAGGAACAGGTGCTATTGGAAATGCAACGCCGCTTGGAACTGTATAAGCGAGAGGAGTTTTATACTGAGTAAGCCTGCAGGGAGATTACGCGCTTTCGCGACGCGGCCAAGTGCAAGTAAGTGTTTCCGCCGACAATCTATTTCGCCCATTTTGCTTACTGTCATATAGAAGACTGTCAGCGCAAGACAACATAGTATCTAACGGAGTTTGGCTAGTCTCACAAGTCACTACCCCCGCGCTCAACGTTACAGTGACATTGTCTTCCTTCTCCAACATTAGCGGACTGGCGCATACTTTCTTTAGAATGCGACCAACCAAACTTACCGCGCCAGGTTCACTGGTATGGGGGAGCATCAGAATGAACTCTTCACCACCAAAACGCGCCAACACGTCCGCCTCTCGGACCATTGTTTTTATAACGTCAATCACATGTACTAGCGCTTTGTCACCCAACAAATGACCATAACGATCATTCACTTGCTTGAAATAGTCGAAATCAAATATGACGATACTGGTGCAGTAACCATGGCGCTGTGCCAATGTAAGCTCGCGTTCCGCCAGCTCAACAAAACGTCTGCGGTTATAGGTGTTGGTCAGCGCATCGGTTTCGCTTAACGACCTCAGGCGTTGATTAGATATGGTCAATAGGTGGCTGGTCTTGATCTGCATATAACTCACACAGGGTGCAATCAATCCCGGCGCTAACACTGCGGCTACCCAGCCCACCGCCCCCTCAAATAGATAACCTTGCACAACCAAACTGACCAGCGTGGTGACGCCCAGCGAACCGACTATCGCAATCGCTGTGATGACAACAACACGTCGCAAAATTGCTGCCTTGATGGCGGGTGACAACACTTCGCTGACTTCTATTTGTGGTTGATGTTGCATATCTTCAATCTAGTTGATAAAACGGTCCAAACTGATAGGACGACCCTAATTGATAGAACAAATTTTTTCTGACCAATAGCGCCCAAGAACCTACTCTTTTAGCCACTCGTAGACCGTGTTCTAACACCCACTTTGCAATAGAAGTGTGGCGGCGTTCTCATTTGAGGCGTGCTTTCAAACGTGGCTCAACAAACTCGTCAAACCCGGGTAGTATGTCAGTTCCTCTATCCAGGAATACCCCATGCGCGTCATACTTATCTGCTTGTGTTTCACCTTGCTGTACGCCTGCGGAAGCGAAACCGCCCCCACGCAAGAATCTACTGAATTAACCACCCACTCTACCCTCGAAGACAACACTTCTGTCTCTCCCACCGCCAGACCTTCTATCACCCTTGTTGACTTGTTGAATGCGCAATCTGACGATTTCAAAGCTCGATATCCGTTTAGGCATCCACGCCAAACTCTTGAATTTATCGGAATTGAACCTGGCATGACAGTTGTTGAGGCCCTGCCTGGCGGCGGCTGGTACAGCAAACTGTTACTCAAATTTTTGGGTACCCAAGGCCACCTCATCGGGGTGAACTACGCAACCGAGATGTGGCCTCGCTTTACCTTTGTAGATGACAAGTTCATGGCCAACATTAAGTCTTGGTCCACAGACTGGCCAGAAGGTGCCCAAGCATGGCGCGACGAAAACAGCGCCCCTGTAAGTGCCTTTGTATATGGCGACATGCCACAGAACGCACAGGGTACGGCTGACGCAGTATTACTCATTCGAGCACTGCATAATCTGGCTAGATTTGAAGACGGCAATTATCTAACCCAGGCAATACAAGACAGTTTTAATATTCTGAAGCCGGGGGGAATTGTCGGCGTGGTGCAGCATCAAGCAGCAGAAACTGCCCCGGACCAATGGGCAGATGGTAGCAGTGGATATCTAAAACAGTCCTTTGTTGTCAGTCGAATGGAAGCCGCCGGTTTTCAGTTTGTCGGCGCATCAGACATTAACAAAAACCCCAAAGACCAACCCAGTACTGATGACATTGTTTGGCGACTACCCCCCTCTTTGAGTACGAGCAAAGAAGACCCGGCCCTGTTCGCTGAAATGCTCGCTATTGGAGAGTCGAATCGAATGACCCTCAAATTTATTAAACCCACATCGTGACCATAGGGTGTGGCAGGTGTCTACTTGTCGGACTGATGACGATATTCATCCGGCCTGTATTCGCTGACCATGCCTATATTGCGACCGCCACGAACTTTCGACCAGTCATCAATATTCTGGTACAACAATTCGAAAAAAATACCGCTCACACCCTGACGGTTGTCTCAGCATCTAGCAGAAAGTTATACACACAAATAGTTAATGGGGCCCCGCACCATCTGCTGTTTTCTGCAGATGTCGAAACACCTCAAAGATTAGTCGCGCAGGAACTTGCAAATGGATTGTCATTGCAAGTATATGCCGTTGGGCAGCTGGTATTATGGGCAAATGGCGCATCTGTTGACGAACACACCCTAGCTGCAAGACAATACAACAAGCTAGCCATAGCAAACCCAAAGTTAGCCCCGTATGGATTGGCCGCCACCCAAACGCTTGCAGCACTTTCCCTCGCAGATGATACAACTCGTTTAGTGATGGGTGAAAATGTCGGCCAAGCTGCCGCCCTGGTTGCAACTGGGAATGCACATGTGGGGCTCATTGGCTTGTCCTTACTGCGCGATCGTGAACGCAAAACTGGCAACACCATGCAGCAAGCAGAATTTTGGATCGTGCCCTCAGCACTACATCAACCGATAGAACAAGCCATGGTGTTAACCAACCAAGGCACGCAGAACGTTGCAGCCCAAGACTTTCACAGATACGTGAGCAAGCCGTCGTCACGCGATGTCATACGCAGCTATGGATACATAGTGCGCGATGGTTGAATGGAGTGCGATATGGGTCACTGTAAAGCTGGCTGCAGTCACAACTGTCATTCTCTTGGCGATAGGAACACCCTTTGCTTGGTGGCTGGCTAACCATGCCCGCGCATCCAAGGCGCCTTTGGAAGCATTAACCGCCATGCCCTTGGTTCTCCCGCCTACCGTTCTGGGGTTCTACTTACTCATACTTATGAGTCCAAATTCTACTTTCGGCGCTTGGTGGCTCACTGTTTCCGGCGAGGCACTTACTTTCAACTTTACCGGCTTAGTGTTTGCTTCTGTTATTTATTCATTACCATTCATGGTCCAGCCTTTACAAAGTGCATTCGAAAGCCTAGGAAAAGAGCCTATGGAAGCTGCCGCCACCTTGGGGGCACGCCCATTTGATACTTTTAGAACGGTTGCGCTACCGTTATGCAAGCGAGGCTTCCTGACCGCTACCGTACTGACATTTGCTCACACACTGGGTGAGTTTGGCGTGGTTTTGATGGTGGGTGGCAACATTCCCGGAGAGACACGGGTGATTTCCATCGCCATCTATGAGCATGTCGAAACATTCAACTACGCCCAAGCTCACGCCCTGTCCATCGGGCTGTTGGTGTTTTCGTTTTTCGTATTGTTCTTTGTTTATACGGTAAACAAACGAGCACCCATACGTTTCTCATGACCATCAAAAACTCGCATGATTGAAGTAGATATACAAAAACGTCAATGCGATTTTAATCTCGATGTCAACGTGGAGATTCCGTTGGGTGTTAGCACAGCTGTTATCGGTGCAAATGGCAGCGGAAAAACAACTTTTCTCTATTGTCTTGCTGGGCTACTTCGACCTAGCGGGCGCATACGTTTTGACGATACGGACTGGATCAACGAGAAAACATTCCTGCAGCCTTACGCACGGGAGATCGGCTTCGTCTTTCAAGACGCGCGTTTATTCAGCCACCTTACAGTGTCCAAAAACCTCGACTATGCTGAAAGCCGCAGCAGCCATCGACCCACACAAATTTCACGCAAAAAAGTGATCCAAACCTTAGAGCTTGAAAATCTCCTGCAGCGCTCACCGGCAGACATATCTGGCGGTGAAAGCCAGCGTGTAGCCATCGCCAGAGCCATACTCTGCCAGCCACGCCTCCTACTCTTAGATGAACCGTTAGCGGCAATTGATGACAAAAACCGCAAGATACTACTGCCATTTCTCAAACAGCTGACTGTTGAACACGCAATGACAATAGTTTTCGTTAGTCACGCCGTCGACGAAGTCACAGCCTTGGCAGACTACGCGTTGTTACTTGACCAAGGCAAACGTATTGCTTTCGGGGCAAGCCATGAAGTGTTACAAACCCGCGCCCTACGCGCGCTGACTAGCTATCGCAATTCAGGCGCGGTGTTATACGCAAAATTTACTGGATGGGACGAGAAGTACAAAATATCTCATTTTTCTATTGAAGGGCGAACCCTATCCATCCCTTTGTTCTTGCAATCTAAAAAAGGTGCCGACAGTCTACTTTTTGTGCAAGCGCGCGATGTCTCCATTGCCTTGCAGCCGTGCCGCGACATCAGCATTCGAAATGAACTACCCGGTACAATACTGACAATTGAACAAGGTCAAGATGATGCCTTCGTCGACATAAAAATCGCTATCGGCAATCAATACATTTTTTCAAGAATTACCAGAGCAGCATCGGATGCGTTGAAGCTGGCCCCAGGCGTCCGTATCTACGCCTTAATCAAGTCAGCGAGTTTTGGCTAGGGAACCTCTGATTAAGTGCTAGTCTGTCGCTTGCCGCCAATTGCCATGAAAACCAAAAGGCACACGATGATCCAAATAGGCCTTAGCTAACGGACCAGCACTGAGATTTTGCGCATCAAGAATAACTAAGTGGCTCGCTTTACGATTGGCATCATAAACATTGGCTAGAACAAAGCCGTCACCCTCAGCAGAATTTTCACTGGCCGGCACAAAGATTGGCTCATTGGTCGCGCACGCCTCGCCCACAGCATAGATATCCCATTGACCGGTTTGGTGATCAACGCGTCCAATGCCATTAAACCCACCGACTCTAAATTCAGGTTGTGTATCACAAGCGAAAAAGCCGTATCGATAACTTAAGCCTGCTCGTCTTTCATCTAAACGCGGAAACTCACAAGCAAGGTCATCGAGGCGCTCCCACTTGTAATCATCCGTGTTCTGACTCAGATCAAACGTCCACCGAGTCAAACGAGGAACAGCCTTACTCGGATCACCTGGCGTACCGTCTGGCGAGGGAAACAAGGGGGCTTGTTCATACTCGCAGACATCACAAACCACTAGATCACCTTGTGAATATGCATTCATAGGATGAAAAACGTAACCCGGTTGGCCACGAAACCAACGCAGGTCTTTTACTGGGCCGTTGCGCGGCATAATGCCAATATGTACCCCTTTATCGGGCTCCCAGGCATAAACAGGCGCACCCGACATGGCTCTTTCCATCGACCCGGTAAGCGGCATGATGGGGAAAATGACATGTTCTTTAGTGACAATAAAGTCGTGCACCATCGCAGCATACGGAGCCTGGAAAGTTTCTGATCGGACCAAGTTACCGTCCTTATCCACCACATGGTACGACATGTGCTCGGAAATCAAGCCATCTGCATTGTATCCAAAAAACAGCATCTCTCCTGTTTCCGGATCCATCTTCGGATGCGCTGTCATCGGTCCTTGCAACTTATCACCGAAGGTATGCGGCCCGATAGATTCCAAGGTTATTGGATCAAGCTCAAAAGGCGCATGTCCTTCTTCCAGTGCCAGCAACTTGTTAGCGTGCCAAACAATATTGGTATTCGCCACTCCATCTGTTTCCATACCCTTGACGCTTTCATCGTTGTCCATGGGGTTAAACGCAGCAAACAGCGAACGACCTACTTCACGTTCGGTATTCCACTTAACAGTGCGAACCCAACGATTTTTGTATGCCACTTTGCCATCGGCAATATGGAAAGCATGGACCATGCCGTCGCCACCAAACCAATGATAATTACTACGCGGCGAAAATTGCGGATTAGGTCCGTTACGATAAAAACTGCCTCTTAAGGCTTGAGGCACCTCACCTTCCACCACCACGTCATGTACGTCGCATTCCATTTGCAGGGGGGCAAAGCCACCATTAAGATTGGGATGTTCTGGGAATACCTTAGCCATAGTTTCACCTCAAGTATGTTGATCGTTCAGCCTACATCTACCCCGACGGGGCAATGATCGGACGCCATTACATCCGACCAAATGAAGGCATCTTTTACTTTCTTATTCGCCGAGGGGCTGGCATACACATAGTCGATACGCCAACCCACGTTATTTTCTCGTGCACCACCAAATTGCCGCCACCAAGTATAGTGGTCTGGCTCATCTGCATGCCGTTGACGAAAAGTGTCTACCCAGCCTGCCGCCTGCCAGCGCGTCAACTCATCACGTTCTTCTAGCAAAAATCCGCTAGATTTCTTATTGGTCTTCGGGCGAGCCAGGTCAATTTCTTCGTGAGCGGTGTTGAAATCACCCGTCACAAAAACCGGCCCACTTTTTTTAAGTTGTTCAATACGCTTGAAAACAGCTCGATAGAAAGCCATTTTATATGGGACACGCGAATTGTCTCGATCTTTACCGCTGCCTTTGGGAAAGTAGACACTGGCCACCGATGTACGGCCGAAGCGCGCGCAAATGAACCGCCCCTCTACATCCAATTCCTCAACATCTAACGATGTTTCGACACGGCTGGGTGTAATGCGGCTGTATATGGCCACGCCACTGTAACCAGGCCGCTGGGCTGGTGAAAATTGCACATGCCAACCCTTAGGCTCACGCGCTTGCGGTGTCAATTGATCTGCAAATGCTCGGACTTCCTGCAAACAAACTACATCTGCCTTGCTGGTGCTAAGAAATTCTAGGAAACCCTTCTTAACGCATGCTCGCAAGCCATTCACGTTCCAACTTATAATTCTCATCTACACCTCATTAACAATTTCCACCCGACCTCGAACGATCAATTATCGCCGCAATAGTAGGGCAGCCCATCGAACCAAATTGAGTATATCTGCGAGCGCTGCGGAAAAGTATGTCAGGGCGGCGGCGCGCAGTATTCTACGCACTATCACATCTTCTCCTGGCGCGACATATTCTCCGGCGATCAGGGCTGGCAGCGCCTTGCCAAAACTCGCATCCCACTCCGTAGGCAATGTCACCAAATGCACCAGCATGCGTGCAACTAATCCACCCATACCTACCATCACCAACATAGAGACCGGCACAGGATGACGAGTAATTAGACCGACCACAGGGGCGGCCCAAATCAACCCACTACACACCCGCGCGACTCGATCTGCTACAGGGACCCAAGCTGTCCTTAAGGCAAGATTGCGATCGCCCCGGTGATGCTGCACCGCGTGCCCAACTTCGTGTGCAGCTACCGCAATTGCGGTAAGAGATTTACCCGTGAAATTCGCTTCGCTCAGTTTTACTTTGCGCTCAGCAGGATCATAGTGATCGCCTCCCGGAGTGACCTCGACCTCAACCCCAGTAAGTCCAAATTTTCGGACGAGATGTTTAGCCAGCTCGCCGCCTGTTCCAGGCATACCTTCAATATGGGTGTTGTAGGTAGACATCACCCATCGCACCCAGAACGCTGGAGCGAATACAACAACTAGAATCAAGCCAATTATAATGACCCAGAACATCGTTAAATACCGAGGTTAATAACCGGTACCTTCTCGCTGCTTTTGTTGTACACCTCGAGCCTGAGCTAACTCTCGAGCAGCATTTTTCATCATGTGGCCAGACTCAGTACCCATGGTGACAAAATTTAGCCCCAGCGCGAGATACTTTTGCGTGTACTCCAAACTGCTGGTGTGAATCCCCAACGGCACCTGGTGCTTGAGACAAACACTTTGGATGTGCTTGACCATGTCCAAGTGTTCTTCTTGCGGTTGATCACCAGAAACCGGCAAACCCATGGCCAACGCCAAGTCTGCTGGACCAATATAGATCCCGCCAAGCCCCGGGGTGGTCACAATTTCCTCTAGTTTTTCGATACCTTCTTTGGTTTCGATCATAGCGATACAGGCAATTTGGTCATTGGCTTCCTGGGCATAACCTTTGCCCCCATACAAGGCAGCACGAATAGGACCATAAGACCGGTTGCCTTGGGGAGGATATTTGCACGCAGCCACAGCTTGTTCTGCCTCAGCCCGATTATTCACCATGGGAACAATAACTCCATATGCTCCAGCGTCGAGAACCTTCATAATTTCATAGGGTTCATTCCACGGCACACGCACAAGTGGCGTTGTTGCCGTTGTTGAAATTGCAGGTAGCATATTGACCAGATCGGTGTAGTCGATCAGGCCATGTTGTAAGTCAACACAGACCCAATCAAAACCAAGATTGGCGATTGCCTCAGCCGTATATGTATTCGCCAAAGAAAGCCAACATCCGATGGTTTGTTCGCCCGCACGCCATGCACTCAGCGCAGTATTTTCTCGCATAGATCCCCCAAAACGGAATTGTAGATTCGTGAAACCCATCCATTGTAGCGGCTAATCTTGAAAAAAGAGAAGGGCACAGTGGCTGTACCCTTTGTCTGATCGCTGGTCCGATCCTACGACAACCAAAATCTGCAATTTCACCGGCCTAGGCAGGTGGTGTGGCTGTTGGTGTTCTCTCCGCTTCCTCAAACGTAGAGTGATAGTTAACTATATTGAACTTGCCATATCAACAATTTTCCAGATGTACTTGACTAAACAAACCAAAGTGCTTATTTTTGAGCGTGTGGTTATTTTTGAGCATACGCCAAATTTTGAGGGTATCGAATCTTGAATACAAAAGTTCGGAAAACGAGGACCCTACATGAGTGACAAATCACTAACCCACAAAGAACGCGCACTCATGGATCTCATCTATGCAAAGCCAGGCCAGAGTGTTGCAGAACTCAATCGTTCACTAGAAGACGATTCTTCCTACTCCTCAACACGCGCCGCCCTTTCCCGGCTGGTCGAAAAAAGCCAGCTGCTGACGAAACACTCTG
>JAADHW010000355.1:2671-5692 GCA_013151695.1 Gammaproteobacteria bacterium | reverse complement strand
CCCATCGCCGACCAACTAAGCGCAGGCACATCCGCGATTCAAAGAGTCATGGATACTTTCTTCGACGGTTCTCCAACGGCGACAATTGGCGCCGTCCTAGGTTATGCAAACCGTAGTCTGTCTGAGCATGACCGCCAGATACTTTTGAAATTGATTGCCGAATCTACCGCTGCGAAGGACAAAAGCTGATGTCGCTCGCATTCGAAATTGCTCTTAAACTCTCACTCGTAGTTTGCCTAGCCACCATTTTGCGCTCGCTTGCAGCACATTGGTCGGCAGATACGCGGGCTAAACTAACCATCGGCTGTTTTGTCTCTGGATACTTGTTAGTGGTTTCGATTGTCGCCTCGCCAGAGTGGCAGTTAACGCCCACGATTTTGGAATCACCCAGTTTCACGGCTGATCAGAGCAACACCTCAGCCGATCTAGTGACCACTCTGGCCACTCTGAGCACTGTAGAAACTGCATCCACTTTCCAATTGGATCAAAGCTGGCTGCCACCTTGGCTGCTTGGTCTTTACTGTGTGGCCACTGGCCTATTTCTATTGCGCACCATTATTCAATTGCGCTTGTGTTATCGCATGACCAACGGACTCGACCAAAATGCTGACATGTTCAACCTTGAAGTCAGCTCAATTCGCCAATCCTTGGGGCTAACAATACCCATAAACCTACGCTTTCAATCCGACTCACCGTCACCTTTTGTGTGGGGAGTTTGGAAGCCGGTCATTGCATTGCCTAGGGATTTCTCGCAATGGAGCTCAGCGCAACGACGAAACAGCCTCACCCATGAGTTAGCGCATGTTCAACGCGGCGATTGTTTCGCGCTTATGTTTATGCAGCTAACAACCGCCTTGGTGTGGTGGCATCCACTTGCTTGGCTCTCACTACATCGATTTCGTGAAGATATTGAACGAGCTGCAGACGATGTGGTGCTAAACAACGGTGCAAGTCCCACTGAGTATGCGGCCCACCTTATCGAAATCACGCGGCGTCTACGTATGGGCGAAGGTAGCCGTAGAGTCGATTCAACTGCAGCGCTACAAATGGCCACCGGCCTCGAAATGAAAAATCGCATCAAAGCACTGATCAAACCAATTCACAGGAGAAACGTAATGACCAGATTCCCAAGATCAGCTCTGTATCTTACTCTTGCAGTTTTTAGTGGAAGCCTGGGAGGACTTTCAATCGCCGCGATTGAACCGCAATATCGGCAATACTTACCTGTAGTGAAAGTCACCCCGGTATACCCTGAAATCGCGCGAGCCGAAAAAATCGAGGGTTATGTGGTTGTCGAGTTCGATGTATCACAGACTGGGAGACCTGAAAACGTATCGGTTCACGAACAACACCCTACTTCAGGCATATTTGCAGAAGCCGCATTGGAGGCAGCCAGAAAATTTTATTACTTGCCTCAACGAAAAAACGGCCAGAACATTCGTGTCACAGCAATACGCAACAAGATCAGCTTTAAACTTCCCAATGATCAGGCGTCGCCACTGAACTCAAAGCAACTGCCGCTAGGATTCTCCGAGCTAGGCAAATATTCCAAATCAAACAAGCAGGCCAACCAAACATTTCTTTCTGAACTTGAGGCAAAAATAGACTATGCGGAACAAGGTGCTGATGGTGGGCGATTTCTGACTTTGGCTTCCTACGCCATTGAGTACAACCCTTCTCTGGCAGAATATTTCTTCCTGCGAGCAAGTCAGCTAGGCACCACAGATCAAGCCAGGCTTAAAACCGTAGGTGGCATGGTCATGTTTCACCAAGGCGCCTTGCTAGAGTCACAAACCCTTTTTACCCAAGTGCCAAAAGGCGATTCTGAAAGCTATGTCGTCGCGCAGCAATGGCTTACCTTTTTAGATAGAGAAACAAAGCGTCGCAACATCGTTCGAGGCTATCTAATGGATTTACACCCCTAAGTGGGCGGCTCAACACGAACAAGGTCATTGAGTTGCCCGATGGCCGCTTATTGGATATCACACCACTCAACCCCAACAACCTTGAAGATCAGTATCCTTTCATCCGTGCGAATTGTTCAGATGAACAGTTTTTTGACATTGAGTCATATTCTAAAAATGAGCATCTATATGTGGGAGACGATGACAGCATCGATTACCTGCTTTCGCTACTGGAAAGCACTCACCAGCCCTAAACTCTCAGTTGTCATCTATACGAAACAGAAAAGTACACAGTTCATTAGACATCTGTATACATTCGCATGGCAAAACGGGTTTGGGCAACCCCAATAATCAATAAGTTAGCGTTTTCGGCTTGATGAAATCAGGGTGAAAGTACACACTTTGATAGTGAAGTGTATACCGAGGAAGCGGAGTTTCGCACTGAATAGTAAAAGCAAAAATCTACCTTCTCAAAATGTGCCACCTTCAATCGTATTCTCACTGAAAGGATGATCGCTACAAATAAGTAGCAGATCATATCGGCAAGCCCTACCTTTTGTACGGCCCCTCCCCCTTTATTTTGAAGACGGTGCTTAAAAAACTAACAAACTCAGGCACCCCATCATGGTGGACGAAAGAACCTTCTCTAAAATTCAAATCCGCCCGAGCTCTAAATTCAGCACAATCAAAGGTTCCGCCATTATAGAAGTTTGCATTGCTAAAGCAGGCATCACCTTTAAAGACTGCGCTAAAAAAAGTGGGGCAGTTGCCTAAATCAGCATCACTGAAATCAGCATTTCCAGAAAAGATGGTACTAACAAACTTGGTATCAGCATGGAAAAAGGCACCACAAAAACTGACATTTTTGTAAAAGGTGGAATCTGAAGCATCAAAGGTGCCTAAAACACGAATTCTATTAAAATTAACATCACGAGCAAAGATGGTATTGCGAAAATCAACACTTCCGGGGAAAGTAAAATCTTCAAAAAGAAGGGTTGCTTTTTTGTCCACCTCCGACTGAGTTGTTAGGTACTCCTTAAAATCAATGCCTTTAAAATCTACAGACCAACCCTCGTGTTCCTTAGCCCACTCATTCCAAGCGTCCTTGCCATCTAGC
>JAADHW010000355.1:0-2653 GCA_013151695.1 Gammaproteobacteria bacterium | reverse complement strand
TCAGCTTTCAATAGTCTGATTTCCTCAGTTATTTCAGCCACTTTTGAAGCTTGCTCATTACCCCTTAGAGGTGAAATTCCTGCACCGAGGTTCGTGATTTTTCTAAAACAGTCTAGCTTTTTATTTAACCAATTCAGCATTAAGCGATCTTCCCTTTTTCTGGACACCCTACTAATAGCAGTTAAACTTAAGTATACAAATTCCCGCACCAAAATATATCCAAGGAAGCTCCTCGGTATATAGGGCTGCTAAAGCAGCCCTTCAGATCGCTGACAAATTCCAGCATTTCACGGGGTTTGTTCTTTATCTGCCGCTTCAAGGTTCAGACTCGCAGTTCCCCAACCCAAAACGACTATGATCAATCCACCAACGCTTGATAAACCCGTGCACGCAATTCGCGGCGTATCGGATAAGTTGATGAAGGTATCAGTTGTGTCAAAAACACGACGAACAACGCTTCCTCCGGGTCGATCCAGAAAAAGGTACTGGCCGCACCACCCCAATGGTACTCCCCCACAGAAGTTACAATATGCGCTTTGACCGGATCGATGACCACCGCGAAACCCAATCCAAAACCAATGCCGTCGTAGCTGGTTTCACTCCAAACAGGCTGCCCCATGACAGCCATGTCACGGTTTCCGGGCAAGTGATTTTTACCCATGTACTCTACGGTTTTACGACCCAGCAGCCGCACACCTTCTAGTTCACCCTTGTTCAGCAGCATCTGACAAAAACGGGCATAGTCACCAATGGTTGATGTTAGGCCGCCACCGCCTGAACAATGTCCAGGCGGCTTCAGGAAACGACTACCCTTCGCCGCCTCCTCAAGCTTCAAGCCACCTCGTAAGGCAGGGGCATCCGTTAAGCTTGCTTTTCCCATGCTACTCATATCACCACCACTCAGCGGCGCATAGAGCGAGGCAAAATATTGCTGCTTGTCAGCGCCAACATAGAAGCCTGTATTATGCATTCCCAGTGGTTGAATAATTTCACTTTGGAAAAATTCCTCAAGCGTTTGACCAGACCACACTTCTACCAAACGCCCTAACACATCTGTGGACACACTATAGTTCCACTGTGACCCCGGCTGGCAAATAAGCGGCATCTTAGCCACCTTATTGACTAACTCTTCAAGCGTACTAGAGCTTCCAGGCAACTCAATATTAGCTTCTCGATAAGCCTCATCAACCACATTGGTGTGCATAAAACCGTAGGTTAAACCAGACGTGTGTGTCATTAAGTGTCGAATACTCATCTGGGTTTGCTGAGGTTCCACGCTATCGATAGCACCACCTGTCCAAACTAAAGTACGGGCAAACTCGGGTAGATACTGCGCTACGCGATCATCAAGCTGGAACGCCCCGCGCTCGTACAACATCATCGCAGCAACCGTAGTCACTGCCTTCGTCATTGAATATATTCGCACGATAGTGTCAGCAGAAAAGGCGAGTGCTGCATCTTTATCTGCCTCGCCTACGGCATCGAACAAAGCTATCTTGCCGCGCCGGCCAATCATCACGCTGGCACCCGCGAGTCGATCGTCATCTATCTGATCTTGCAGCCAAGAAGAGACACGTTTTAACCGTTGGGGTGAAAAGCCTAAAGTCTGCGGATCTACCTGTTCTAACATAGCGGTCCTTAGTTTTAGTCGTAAATATTGGCTGCCATATTTAAATGATAACGTGTCCCTTTTAACTCACCAGAGCTCAACAAAATTCCCTTACCCACCATATCCCGCAAATCTCTTGTTGCTGTAGATTGAGAGGTTTTTGTGATACTGACATAATTTTTTGCACTCAAACCACCTTCAAACCCATTGCGGCCAGCCGCAAATAAACGCGTTACAATTTTTTTCTGCCGTTCATTCATGACGGCATCAAAATAATCGTAGAATTTTGATTTTTGGATAAGAAATTCAACTAAATCCATTGTTTGCTTTTGGGCATGGATAACTGTCTCTCCAAAATAGTTAAGCCAATCACTTATTTCACAAGAATGGTTATGTGCTTGTAGGCAAGAATAGTAGTCCTTTTTGTTAGCCTCAATTGTTTGTGAAATTGATATCAAGGATGTCTGCCCTGCATCTTGTGAGAGCGCTTTTTCTGAAATAGCTCTGGCTATTCGTCCATTTCCATCTTCAAAAGGGTGGATACAAAGAAAGTAAAAATGGGCCGTGCCAGCACGAGCCAAAGGCGATAAAATATTTTTCTGATCTGGAGCCGTGTTGTTAAACCAATTTATAAATTGCTTCATTTCAGAAGACAAATCTCTTGAAGGCGGCGCTTCAAAATACACCTCTTCTTTATCAAGTCGATTTGAAACAATTTGCATCGGGTCTTCATGCGTCCTATAGCACCCTATATCCTCAAGGTCACGCCGCCCACGGCATATCATTTTATGCCAGTCGAATATTTGCCGATCATTAAGAGGCTCTTCAAAATGCTGGTATAGATTAACCATCATTTCTGAAATACCAGATTCTTCCGGGGTTGATCGTACCTGCTTGCCACCTAGTCCCAAGTTTTTACGAATTGAAGACTGTAAACTTTCCCTATCGAAGTTATGCCCTTCAATTGCGGAAGTTTTCAAAGCTTCGCTGCTCATCAACTCCACCATGAGAATTGATTTATTCTCCTGTGAGATATGCCTAACA
>JAADHW010000013.1 GCA_013151695.1 Gammaproteobacteria bacterium | reverse complement strand
TGTCAGTGCAAACTTTTTCTCAAAAGCATATGCCGCCGCCAACACTGTTGCCTCATCATGTGGCCGCCCGATAATCTGTAGACCAACCGGTAATCCTGACTCAGTGAATCCGCAGTTGATACTGGCTGTCGGATGTCCGGTGACATTGAACGGAAAAGTAAACGGGCTCCACAGACGCCAATCCTCGCCATTCTCATCCTTGGGCGATACTTGACCCGCTTCAAACGCGGTTGTCGCGACAGTAGGAGTCAGTAGCAGGTCATATTTCTCGAAGAATGTGTTCATTTGTTGCCACATTAGTTCTCGCCCATCCAAGGCTTTCATAAAGTCAGATTGAGTAATTAATTTACAATCGCTGACAAATTTCTTAAGCGGCTCTTCTAGCAATGAGAATTGATCTGTTGTCATTTTGTTAAAAAAGTGGATCGTTCCCGCTGCAAAGAACGCGATAAAGTGTTCGACGGGATTGGAAAATACAGCATCGACGTGGGTCAGTCTATTGCCGCTTGCTTCCACCATGCTGAGGCCTGTATTAATGGTCGAGACGACGTCTGGCTTGATGTAGTCGACATACCCTAGTGTTTCGCTGTATGCGATGTTCAGCCCCTGAATCGTGCCATTATAGCTAACGTCGAAGTCGGCATTTGAATAGGGCAGCGCGTCGGGATCCCGTTTGTCGGGCTTCTGCATGATGTTCAGTAACGCGGTAGCGTCACGGACGTCACGCGTCAGCGGCCCCAGGTGGGCGAGCGATCCCATGAATGACCTAGGGTAGCTTGGTACTCGGCCAAAGTGAGGCTTCATTCCGAAGACACCGGTCAGTGAAGCTGGAATGCGGACCGAACCACCGCCATCACTGCCAACGGCTAATGGGCCTAAACCTGCTGCGATTGCACTGGCGGCACCGCCACTTGAGCCACCTGGGGTCAGTTCGAGATTCCATGGATTCCGTGTCACGCCACAAAGTAAGGTATCTGTAGAACCACGCCAGCCAAACTCCGAGGTATTGGTTTTACCCAGGAGAACTAAACCTGCTTCACGAAATCTGGCGCAGACAGGAGCGTCTTCGTTCCACGGTCCCGAAGGGTCAACGGCCTTTGACCCTCTCAGAGTCGGCCATCCCAGAGTAAGAATCTGATCTTTGATTGACACCGGGACGCCATCCAGCGGTGAGAGTGGTGTTGATGTAGCCCAACGTTTTTCTGAGGCTTCGGCCTGTGCAAGCGTTTCATGATGCGCCAGGTAACAGAAACAATTCAGCTGCGGATTGAGCTGGTCAATGCGATCGAGAAGATGTCTGGTAACTTCAACCGGCGATAGTGATTGGTCGGCGTATGCCCGCGATAGTTCATGGGCGGACATCCAGTGAATGGGTTTGCTCATTTCCAAATTCCTCCGGTTTTTCCGGTCATATTGCTGCCGGGTTGTCTCACGGTTAAGTAGTAGCTAGACCCTGTCCAGTGCCTGCTTGAGTATACTGATCATCTCGTCGATCTCTGATTTTGAAATAATCAGCGGTGGTGCTATCGCAAGAACGTTGCAGGCCATGAGTGGTCGAATGACTAGACCCAGCTGATAACAAATTTCTGAGACACGAGGCGCAAGCTGAGTATCTGGTCTGGCGGCAACCAGGTCAGGGTCTATCTCGATGCCAGCGATCATGGCGCAGCCTCTTACATCGCCAATCAGACGATGGGTTAGAATTTCTTGTTTCAGCACCATCTGCAGATAGTCACCGGTCTCTCTTGCCTGTTCAATGAGATTCTCGTTCGCAAAAATATCGAGATTAGCCATACCCGCCGCTGCCCCCAGCGGATGTCCTGAATATGTAAGACCGTGTCCAAAAACTCCAATGTCCTCATACGCATCCAGAAAGACGTTCCATATCTCTTCGGAGATAAGACTGCCGGACATCGGCACGTATCCGCTTGTGAGCCCTTTTGCAATTGTCATAAGGTCGGGTTGAATATTGTATGTGTCGCAACCAAACATATTGCCGGTACGACCAAAGGCAGTAATCACCTCATCAACGAGGAGCAAGATGTCGTGTTTCTTTAAAATTTTCTGGACACCTTCCCAATAGCCTTTCGGAGGGACTAAAACACCTCCCGCACCAGCTATCGGTTCAGCCATAAAAGCAGCAATGGTACCAGGCCCCTCGTTCTCGATGAGCGTGTTCAGGTCAGATAAAAGAGAATCGGTATAGGCCTCTTCTGTCATTTCTCGATCGGAACGCCAGTAGTAGCAGGCGGCGCTAGTGCGGCGAAATCGATCTACAGGTAAATCAAATGCCTGGTGTACAGTTGGTAAGGCTGTAGCTGCGGTCACCGCGGTGGTTGTCCCATGGTATGCCCGTGCTCGGGTAATGATTTTCTTCTTTGCCGGGCGACCCATTAGATTGTTATATAGCCAGATAAGTTTGATGTTGGTGTCATTGGCATCCGATCCTGATGTGCCGAATATAATATGCGACATGGGTTCAGGAGCCAGCGATACGACCCTGTCGGCCAGTTGAATGGTAATGTCTGGCGTCATCGATCCGAATGTGTGATAGAAAGAAAGCCTTTCACTCTGTCTTGCAAGTGCATCGGCAATTTCCTTTCGGCCGTAGCCTACGTTGACACACCAGAGTCCACCAAGGCTGTCTATGTAACTTTTGCCATGAGAATCTTTCAATCGAACACCCGAAGCTTCGCAGATAATTTTCGGCCCAGTTCGATTGTGCTTCGAGATTGCGGTAAACGGGTGGAACAGACTTGCGCGATCCATATCTTCAAGTGGTTCGTTCATCCTTGTGCATCCTGATTATTAAAGTGTGAGCACAAAAGCTTGGTCTTTAAGTAACCGTCCACAGCTTCGATACCGCCTTCCAGGCCTAATCCGCTTTCTTTCCAACCACCAAAGGGATCTTCGGGCAGGTGTCCGGGTAGCATATTCATGCCAATCATGCCTGCTTCGAGTTGCTCAGTAAGTTGCCGCTGTGAATCTGGGTTTGTCGTGAAGGCGTAAGCAGCCAGTCCTACAGGTAGCGAATTCGCCCACTCGATTGCGTGTGATAGCTGAGCGTAGGGCTTGAAGGTTGCCGTCGGACCAAACGGCTCAGTGGACATAATCTCGGCTGAAAGGGGGACATTTGAAATAACGGTCGCCGGGTAGAAATATCCTGGTCTTTCATTGGCTTTACCGCCAATTACAATGTTCCCGCCCCGTTCAGCCGCGTCGGCAACCAGACGGCCAATTGCCTCAAGGCGACGAGGGTTTGCGAGTGGCCCCATATCCGTGAGGGGGTCGTTTCCGGGGCCGACTCGCAATAAACTTGCTTGTCGCGCAAATTCATCTACAAAATCATGATAGATGGTGCGACAAATAAAAAATCTAGACGGGGAGATACATGCCTGTCCTGTGTTGTTGAACTTCGCTGTGACGCAGAGCTTTACAACAGATTCGATATCGACATCACTACAAACGATAACAGGAGCGTGTCCTCCAAGTTCCAGGGTGATGGGCGTCATGGTCGCTGCGGCTTGTCTGGCAAGCGATTTCCCCACTGGTACCGATCCGGTAAAACTTACTTTTTGGATCTGGCTTTGATTAAGAAGGTGGCTGGAAATGTCTGCCGGATCACCCCAAACAAGATTAAGAACATTCTCAGGAAGACCGGCGTCCAGGCAACATTTGACCAGTTCGACTGCAGCAGAAGGCGTTTCCTCAGAAGGTTTTAATATCACTGAACAGCCTGCAGCCAGTGCGGCTGAAAGCTTTTTTGCGGGAAGTACGATCGGATAATTCCAGGGAGTGAATGCGGCTACCGGTCCAATCGGACGTTTGACGACTCGATGTTCTTCGCGCGAGGAGCGAGAGGGCACTATTCGGTCCTCTATTCGTACGGCAGCAGTTGCGCCCCAGGTAAAGAAATCTGCTGCACGCTGTACTTCCAGAGAACTCTCCTGAATCGTCTTGCCTTGTTCACTGGTTATCTTCGGGGCAATTTTGTCTACCCTTTGCCGTAGCAGATTTCCTATTCGAAGAAGAATCTGCTGCCGGTCCCAGGCGGACGTTGCTGCCCAGCAGGTGAATCCAGACTGCGCTGAGGCGGTGGCCAGGTCCAAATCACTTGCGGTAGCGCACCTGGTTTTATAGAGGACGTCCTCGCTAGCCGGATCTACCACACAGATCGATTCTTCGCCCGAACCATAGCGCCAGCGCCCGTTAATCAGCTGTTTCATCCTAATGCCATTAAAACCGATGGGATAATTGTGAACGTTAACATTTAGCCTGTCAAATATAGACCATCCTGAGGTAAAATCGGTCAGAATGTAGGCGGTCAGGTATTTTGGTATGGAAGATGCGTTGAAGGGTAGGGTAGCGATAGTCACGGGAGCTTCCGGTGGAATTGGCTCTGTGATCGCGCGCGAACTGGCAATTCACGGTGCTGATGTCGCGGTTTGCTTTGGTGGTGAGAAAAGAAATGCTGATGCGGTTGTCAAAGAGATTTCATCGCTTGGTAGGCTGGCAGCAGCATTTGAACTAGATCAGCGTGACCCTACTTCAGTGGTTTCAGTTATTCGTGAGGTTCTTGGTCAGTTCGGACGAATTGACATACTCATAAACAACGCAGCTTGGAATGTTGGAATTCCGTTTTCAGACCTTGAATCCATGACGCCAGATCTCTGGGACAGGTTGCTGGAGACCAATTTGCGTGGCCCGTTTCTCATGGCCAGGGCAGCAGCGGCAGAACTCAAGAGGTCTGGAGCTGGGCATGTGGTCAACATCTCTTCGAATGGTGGAATTGCACCCAGCAGCAGCAGCATTGGGTACTCAACAAGCAAGGCTGGTTTGATTCATTTGACCAGATGCCTGGCTGTGTCAATGGCCCCTGAGGTGGCCGTAAATTGCATTGCACCCGGCGTGGTTTCCGGGACTCGCATGTCCGCACGAATGCCATCTGAGGTTTTGATGAGTGAGACGGCCGCGTCTGTTTTAGGTAGAACCGCGACAGCTGAAGACGTTGCACGCCAGGTGATTGCCTTTTGCACATCAAGTTCTGTATCCGGGCAGACAGTTGCCATTGATGGAGGAATGCCGGTAGCAATGAGGTGATTGCGATTGTTGCATCATAATTGGGGTATAGTTTCGTAACGAATTTGACGTGTAATTGGACACTTCATGGCATATAGAAACAGACCAAGGTTGAAGGATATTGCACAAGCAACGGGTGTCTCGATCATGACCGTTCAACGGGTGATTGCTGCGCCTGATCTAGTTGCGAAACCTACTCGCGAGCGTATTTTGAAGATCATGCAGGAGACGGGTTATGTGCCTGATCGGAATGCGGCGAGTCTTGTTCAAAAAACCACCGGGTTCGTTGGACTGATCGTTTCTTCTTTGACTAGCATGGGTTTTTCTGCAGAAATAGAAGGTGTTGCGGATTTTTGTGAGTCGACGGGTCGTCAGCTCTTATTGGCTCAAACCAACTACGATAAGAGCCGGGAGTACACAGTACTAACTACAATATTGAGTCGCAGACCCGATGGTCTCATATTGACTTTCAGCCCCACTCAGAAAAAAACAAGAAAGATGTTGGAAGTGGCTGGAATACCAATAGTAGAAACCTTCGAGAACCCCAGAAAGCCGGTAGACATGGTTGCCGGTTTTTCGAACCAGAAAGCTGCTGTTCAGGTGGCCAGACACTTCAGCGATACTGGACGTAAACGACCGGCTTTTTTTGGTCAGTTGCTTGCGCGGGATCTGGTGCGTTGGAGAGCGTTTAAGAAAGAGTGTATGTCGCTGTTTGGGGAAGCTCCCCTACATGTGCCGATCGGCACCGGTAAAACGATGCGCGAAGAAAATTTCACGGAAGCAGGTTCCTTTTTCAGGGTCTACGACAATGATCCCAAACTGATCGATGCAGTTTTCTGCGCCTCTGATGTCACTGCGTCCGCTATCCTGTTTGAATGTCACCGTCGTGGTATTAGTGTCCCCGGGCAACTTGCCATATGTGGTTTCGGCGACCTTTCTTTTGCAGAGCATGTGTCTCCGCGTTTAACAACTGTCAGGCTTCCTGAGTATGAAATGGGTCAAAAGGCCGGGGAAATGATTCTGTCCAGTCTTACCGGTCATGTCGGGGCAAAGAAGGTGATTTTTGATACCGAATTGATAAGGCGAGAATCTACGTAAAGGCATTGCGCCCTGAGTCAAATGTCGCTGGTAGTGTTTGCAGGGTCAGCGCTTTCTTCCCGGCATTCGGACCAAAAGCCAATCAGTAACATATGGAAGCACCAACGGTACTTTGCATGAGGTCTTCTTCACCACTGTATAGGTTCAGGTACTCTGATCCAGCGGGGCCGGCGAGGCGTCTCGTACCAGGTATCCTGCTTTTTCAAGATAACGAGATACGCGTTGTGCTTTTTTTTGTGTCACCTTGTCTAGATCCTGGGAAGTCGACGGCGTGACTGGATAGAAGATACCCTTCCTATTATGGACACCATTCAGCGCCACTTAACTGGGGTCAGCAGCAAAAATCTAAGCTTGCTATATATGAGTAATTTAGGTGTATATTTTACTCATGCACGATATTGAATATGACAATAATACAAGTACTTCAAATCTCAAAAAGCATGGCATTGACTTTGTTTCAGCTCAGGAGCTATGGGCTGATCCTGAGCCTATTGAACTACACGTAAAATCAGAAGATGAGCCACGTTTTTTAGTAATTGGTTTCATTGCTAACAACACTGGCCAGCTGTAATAACTTATCGCGACAGTACCATCAGAATTATTTCAGTTAGGCACTCCCGTAAAAAGAGGTGGAACTTTATAAAAGCTAAAAAATTCGATGATAATAAACAAGACATTATTGATGATCTTGATTTATTTACTGCCAAATGCCCTAACCAAAAACAAAAACGAATGAATGTAGACTTTCCTTCATGGGTTGTTGGCTCGCTTGATAAAGAAGCAAGACGGATTGGTGTCACGCGTCAATCCATAATATAACTTTGGCTTGTCGGTCGTCTTGAAGAAAAATTCCCCAACAAATAAATCAAGCGGACAGTTTAAGGCGTCACCTGTTTTGCTTACGCAAAAGCCTGCCACTTTATTTTCGTTAACATCGCCCGAAATTCGTTGAGATCTTCTTCTGTCTTGATGTTCTTTGCAGCCGCTTGTGCGATGGCTGGCAATTACACAGTTTTTGTTACAGTCTCACGCTTGCTGTTATACGTCTATTCCCTGACCGCTTTTGTCTGCCGCTTCAACATTGGCCTTTATTGCATCTAACAACTTCGGCACTATTGTGTCCAGTTCATCCAAGCGCCACACGCCATCGGTCTTATTGAACTGCTTAATGATTCGGGGTTGTTGCATGATTGAAATGCCCCCTCGACCCGTGTGGAAAATTTCTGCGGTAATACTTGCGGCTTCCTCTCCTGCCAACCATACAACGATGGGCGCAATGTGTTGTGGACCCCCAGCTTCAATTTCTGTGTCTTCTACCTTCTCGCCGCGATTTTCTCGTAACGGAATGGTCATGCGGGTAAGCGCTCCTGGAGAGATGGTGTTAACCGTACACCCGTATTTAGCGAGCTCGAGGGCGAGTACTCTTGAGAAGCCAGCGATACCCGCCTTGGCGGCGCCGTAGTTGGTTTGACCGAAGTTACCGAATAGCCCGGAGACCGATGAAAAGTTGATGATTCGGCAACCGGTACGATTGTTCTCGCGAAGGTATTTTGCAAACGGCCGTGAACAGCAGTAGTGGCCCTTCAGGTGGACCGCAATTACCGCGTCCCAATCTGCCTCTTGCATATTAAAAATGGTTCGGTCGCGAAGAATGCCGGCATTGTTGACCAAAATGTCCATGCCGCCAAAGGTGTCTATTGCGGTTTTAACCAAAGATTCACCGCCTTGTACTTCTGCGATAGATTCAGTGTGAGACGCAGCATCACCACCTAGTGATTTTATTTCTGCCACCACTTCGTCGGCAATGGAAGTTGTACCGGTACCGTCTGTATTGCCGCCTAAATCATTGACCACCACTTTGGCACCTTCGCTGGCCATCAGCAGGGCTATTTCCCGGCCGATGCCTCGGCCGGCACCTGTGATCACTGCTACTTTGTCGTCTAGTCTGCCCATTGTTCCCCCCAGAAATATGCTCGCGGTGCGTTTGTAGTGCAACGATACTAATACAGTGTCTTTAAGGCTATTTCAGTCACGCTAACTTCACAAGCACACATCGTGGTACGAACTCTACTTTGTTGTGCTGCTGCCATGACTTTCATCAAGTAACTTTGCTCGTATATCCATTCGATCGTGCAGGATTCGAACCATATCGAGCGTTGCTCCATCGATGATGTAAAAAATTAAGTGGTGTCCACTTGGGATTGATCGAAACTTAACCGATGTTGAGATTGCAGGGTACACGTGACCGCTACGAGGGTGTTGTAGCAGCTGATCTAAAGTCGACATCAGTTGCGCGTGGTAGTAATCGGCTTGTGCAACACTCCATAGCTCAACAGTTGAATCGTAGATTCCATCGAGATCGACCAGCGCGGCTGGCCGAAATTGAACCTTCATGTCGAGGCGTATTGCTTGTGTTTGTCTTTGATAAATTTCGCTGAATCGAATGTTACGAGGTTGCCGCTAGCAAGCCCGTCGTTCAATGCAGCGCGTAGTGCCCGTAGCTTTGCCTCTTCGTCTTCAAGTAAGCGTAAACCAGCTCTGATAACTTCACTCGCGTTCGAAAATCTACCTTCTGTTAGCTGGTCATCCACGAAGTCATCGAAATGATCACCAAGTGTAATGCTCTTGTTTTTGGCCATCGGCTAGCTCCATCTAAGTATATCATCTAGTATTATCTACTATTATTTTCTCCGGTACAATATCCTCAGTCAAAAAGGCGATAGTACTTTCTGACTGAGGTCATCGATACATGAACGATCTAACAAATACGCTGAATGCAACGATTGCGTGCCCCACTTTTGATATTAGTTGGGAAGGTGGAACTCCATAATGAAATTTCGATGGTTCGCATTCATTTTGGCAGTGATGATCACGTCAACCGGTTTTGCAAGTACGAAGCCGTCGGAAGATTGTAAAGTCATTGATTGTCCCCGCGCAAAACAAGACCAAGGGGGTGGCGTAAGTGAGACTCTTTAAGGCAGGCAGGCAGGCAGGTGGGCGGGAAAGCGATAGTGGATGGGTTGGTCTTCCTTGACCACGCGCAACATCCGTTTCATTTAATCTAGTACAAGTATGAGATTTGTCCAAACATGGCAAAAACTGCTACTTGATGGGCAGTACGATATAGATTGTGCTGTACGTCTCTCGAGGCCCCTTAGCAGAGGCTTATTGGAAAGCACTTTTGATGGCTTGTTTTAGCTTTTTTGGCGTGATGGCTGCGAAGCTTAATTCGTCGCAGTTTTGAAATTTTTTGAACTCAACCAAGGCGTCAGCCAATGCGTCAGCCAAGGCTGGTAAGAGCGAGTCGTCAGATAGGCAGTCCGGGGTAAAGTGTAAGTACTTTACTTCCAGTCGGCGTTGTTTGCGGTGTGTTTTGCAATCCATTTGACCTACGAAACGATCTTGATAAAGCAGCGGCAGACAGAAATAACCGTGTTGGCGTTTGGCTTGGGGCACATAACACTCTATTTGATAGTCGAAATTGAAGAGGGCTTTAAGTCGTTCTCGTTGAATGACCAGGTTGTCGAAGGGTGAAAGTATTTTCAGTGTTTTACCCGCCCGCGGCATACTTTCGATGGCGTTAGGTGGGCACAAAAATTTGCTCCCATCCGCAATCTCGATCTCGACCAGTTTTTGTGCACTTAATTTTTGCCGCACTAGGGTTTTCATCGCGTCGCGCAAGCCTGGGTCTCTGCGCTGATAAGTAATCCCCTTGAGCGTCACCATGCCATGACATGTGAGTTGTTGGTCTAGTAAATGACTGGCGAACTCTTGTGAGGTTGGCATGGTGGTATCTGTTCCTGGTGGAATAACACGTTCGGGCAGGTCGTAAGATTTCTGAAACCCATCTCGCGCGCTAACCATCAAATCGCCTTGAAAGTACAACTGTTCGAGGGCTCGCTTGGCTGGTTTCCAGTTGCCCCAGCCTCCGCTAGAGCGCTTTTTGGTTTGTTCGAGATCTCTGGAACGGATTGGACCTTCACTTTCAATTCGTTTGATGAGTTCTGCCATTAGTTTTTTATCTGGGTTCTTAAACCAATGACGTTTGCCTGCTTTCACCGAGGATTTGTAAGGTAGTGTGTAACGGTAGTGAGACATCGGTATGAAGGCGGCGGCGTGGGTCCAGTATTCAAAAATACTGCGATCACTTAGCAATTGGTTGGTCATTGAGGTTTTAAAACTAGGCACTCGGGACCAAAACACATGGTGGTGAGCACGTTGTACCACTGAAATTGTATCTATTTGAACGTAGCCGATGTGAGCTATGGCATCTTTTGCTGCACAAATCCCTTGGCCAAAAGTGTTTTTGTTAGCCAGCCCTTGATGGGCGATTGCAATGCGGCGCAGCTTTTGAAGATCTTTCTTATTTACAAATTTGATGGGCATTTACTTGCTGGTCTTGGGCGCATTGGTCACAATCTCGCGATGAACCGCACTATACGTCTGCCAAGGAAAATCATGAAGTCAGTTTCTGCAATACTTGTACTACTTGTTCTGAATCTTGGGTTTAGTGGCGCGTCCTTAGCTGCAGCTCGCGTACCTGAGTTCAGCGAACGAGGTATGGTGTCTAGTCGTTCAACACTGGCTTCGCAAGTTGGTGTGGATATTTTAGCTGCGGGTGGGAATGCGATTGATGCGGTGGTAGCCGTTGGTTTTGCTCTGGCGGTAACCTACCCCTCGGCAGGTAACCTTGGTGGCGGCGGCTTTATGGTCATTCATTTAGCCAATGGCACGCTTACGACCAATGATCATCGGGAAGAAGCGCCAGGGCTAGCCTCTCGCGATATGTTCTTAGACGCGGAAGGTAATGTAATTGAGGGCTCATCAACAGCTAGCTACTTGGCTGTTGGCGTGCCGGGAAGCGTTGCTGGGTTACTCGATGTATTAGATAAGTACGGCACCTTACCTCGAGCTAAGATCATACAACCAGCCATTGATCTAGCCGCTAAGGGCTTTGTGTTAGGTCCTGATATGGCCGGTCAGTTCGCGCGCCGGCTTGCGGCGTTCAAAAAATACCCTGCGAGTATGGCTGTATTCAGTAAAGACGGGCACGCTTATGCGCCGGAAGATCTGTTTAAGCAGCCAGATTTGGCAGCAACATTAAAACGTATCAAGCGGCTGGGAAGGGATGGTTTTTATGCGGGTAAAACGGCCGACTTATTGGTTGCAGATATGCGCAGTAACGGCGGGCTGATCAGTCACGAAGACCTCGCTCAGTACCAATCGATATGGCGTGAACCCTTGCGTGGAACGTACCAGGGGTATGACATTATTTCCATGCCACCGCCGTCATCGGGTGGTGTGCTGGTTGTGCAAATGCTCAATATGTTAGAGCACCTAGATCTGCAACAAAGTGGATTTGGTGGGGCGGCCACCATTCACGCCATGGTAGAGGCACAACGTAGGGCTTATGCGGATCGGGCAGAGCATCTAGGAGACCCAGGCTTCTATCCGGTACCTGTCGATACACTGATTAGTAAAGCGTATGCGAAGGCTCGGTTTGCAGACTTTGATGCGCAAACTGCCAGTCTCAGTTCTGATATTTTGGCAGGTTCAGTACCTAACGAAAGCCCGGATACTACGCATGTCTCAGTGATGGACATCGCAGGTAATGCCGTAGCGTACACAACTACTCTGAACCTTTCCTATGGTTCAAAAATAGTCGCAGCCGGAACCGGTGTGTTGCTCAACAATGAAATGGACGATTTTTCTTCCAAAGACAATACACCCAACGCATATGGGTTGATCGGACGTGAGGCCAATGCCATTGCGCCGGGCAAGCGAATGCTTAGTTCCATGACACCCACCATAGTGATGCAGCAAGGCAAGCCCGTGTTAGTGACTGGTTCGCCTGGGGGAAGCACGATTATTACCACGGTCTTACAGGTGATATTGAACGTGATCGATCACAAAATGGATTTGTCAGATGCGGTTGCTAGTCCTCGTTTTCATCATCAGTGGCAGCCTGATCGCGTTGTGTATGAGCGGTTTGCCTTTTCTCCAGATACATTATCTAAGCTCGAAAGTATGGGACATAGGAACCTTTTTCAACTACCTTCAAGGTTTGGTCGAGGCATGGGTGATGCCAATTCGGTGATGCGGACAAAAGAGGGTATAGTCGGTATGTCAGACCCGCGTAGTGACGGTGGTGCAATAGGGGTGCGCTAATTTGCAGACAGGACACTAGCAGGTCTCAAACAGGAGGGGTCCCATATGAAGCCTAAATTTTGGCTGGAGCGGTGGCAGCAGAACCAAACCGGCTTCCATCAGGCCGAGCACAACAAGTTGTTGTTGGAATACTGGTCCTACTTGGAATTGCCGCGAGATGCGCTTGTGTTTGTGCCTTTGTGCGGCAAAACTTTAGATATGCGCTGGCTGGAATACGTTGGACACAAAGTGGTTGGGGTTGAGCTTGCCCGGTTAGCTATTGAAAATTTCTTCGAAGACGAACCTGAAGGTGTGCGTGAAGAAGTTGTTGATCGGTTTGTTTACCATCAAGGAGCCAATATATGCATTTATCATGGTGACTTCTTTGACCTTACTGCACCACTAATAGAAGGTGTGATGGGGTTATTTGATCGCGGCTCGCTGATAGCCTTACCGCCCGACATGCGTTTTAGATATGTAGATCACATCTTAAGGATCATTCCCGAAGGCTGCAGAATCCTTCTGTTGACCATTGAATACGATCAAAAACTTGTAGCAGGTCCTCCGCATAGTGTTTTGCCAGAAGAGGTAGAAGCACTCTATGGTGTTCGGTGCGATATTCAGCTGCTGGAGTCGATTGTAACCAGTGCATTACCACCTCACTTTCTGAATCAGGGGGTCACTCAGGCGGTGGAGAGCATCTATCTTGTCACTAAAAGAGACTAGACACTTACCTGGAATTATTCTCACAACGACTAAAATCTACCGCTAACCACCTTTGCGGTTTCCGTTTGCGCGACCAAGCTGACACGATTACCTGCGTCTAACAGTTCCCCTTCATTGCCATTTTGGTCGTGGGCTTTCTCAAATTATTTTGTGCAGTCAATTGTAATTGGCTTAAGGGAGTGTTGTGGGGGCAAGATATTATATTTCAAGGGCTTTTAAACCCAGTGATAGGCCATAGAAACAGGTTAACGAAATTTTATTAACCCCGCTAGGAGAACGATATGAATGTTGTACGCTGGAGCCCATTTCACGAACTAGACAACTTGTTACAAGCCATTGATCGTCCGAAT
>JAADHW010000004.1 GCA_013151695.1 Gammaproteobacteria bacterium | reverse complement strand
GATTCATATAAGTTGACGGAAGTAACAAGCGCACTTCGTGCCCCGCCACAACACCTCGACCGATCTCACCCTTAAATTTGGATTCTGGCGCTAGCTTAATGGCGTAACGATGGGCCAATGCGCGCACCCACAGCGCACCTACATTGTGTCGTGTTGGGTCGTACTTAGGGCTTGGATTACCCAAGCCCACCACGAGTTTTAGTGCCACGAGGTTAGTGCCACGAAGGCGTGCAAAAAATCCCGCTTAGAGATCTAAGCGGTAGTGCTTTACTCGGATCCTTCATCAGCTGAGTCACTAGAATCATCCTGAGAACCTTCATCACCTTCGACAGCGCCTGAAGTGGCATCTAAGTCGATTTCGCCTTCTGCGACACCCCGTTTTGCGATGACACTAACAACAGGAATGTCTCGATCTTCCCCGTAAGTTAAGGCAATGATGGTCACGCCTTGAGGAAGTTTAAGGTCACTCAAATGCACAGACGAACCGGTGTCAACATTCTCCATATCAACTTCAATGAATTGCGGCAGGTCTTTCGGCAAACAACTGATTTCAACTTCAGTGAGGTTATGGGTAATGGTACCGTCGTTGAACTTGAAGCCTATGCACAACTCTTCGTTAACAAAGTGCAACGGCACATTGACATGCATTACCTTGCCAGCACTGATGCGCTGAAAATCAATATGCTGGACCCTGCCGCTGGCCGGGTGACGCTGCAAATCGCGCACCACAGCTTGCTGGGAATTGCCCGCCACTACGACATCCAAAATTTGCGAATAAAACGCTTCTGCTTCCATGACTTTTGTTAGCTCATTGACGGACAAGCTTAAGGTTTGAGGTACTTCTTGGGCACCATATATAATTGCCGGAATTTTCTCTCCGAGCCGACGTAGGCGGCGGCTCGCACCTTTCCCCATGTCAGTTCGGATATCGGCTGTCAGGGTAATTTTGTCTGACATACTCTTCTCCTGTTAGATAATTAATTCGCTGCGGTCTGCGACCAACCTTCAGCGTGTTAGTGGTCTACTACAGATTTTCTTAACGAAACATCGCGCTAATAGACTCTTCATTGCTCACCCGCCGAATAGATTCGGCGAGCAAACGATCCAAACTCAGTTGTATGATTTTAGTACAAGCCTTGGCCTCGTCTGACAACGGGATAGTGTCTGTCACCACAATTTCGTCTAACACAGAGGCTTGTATGCGTTCAATTGCAGGGCCTGAAAAAACTGGGTGGGTGATATACGAAACAACCTTAGTCGCGCCTTCATCTTTTAACGCTTGAGCAGCCGTACATAAGGTGCCAGCGGTATCAACCAAATCGTCTACCAAAATACAGGTTTTGCCTTCTACATCACCAATAACATTCATCACCTTAGATTCATTGGCTTGTGGTCGACGTTTATCAATAATCGCCAATTCTAGGTCATCAATTTGTTTAGCAATGGCGCGAGCTCTGACTACACCACCCACATCGGGCGAAACCACAATAGGATTTTCATAGTTTTTCGCCATGATGTGGTCCACCAACACCGGTGATCCATAAACATTATCGACCGGAATATTGAAAAAGCCTTGAATCTGATCGGCATGTAAATCCACCGTCAAAATTCTATCTATACCACATGCACCAATCATGTCAGCAACCACCTTGGCACTGATGGCCACCCTTGCCGACCGAGGCCTACGATCTTGGCGAGCATAACCAAAATAAGGGATCACAGCAGTGAGTCGAGTGGCAGATGCTCGGTGAATCGCATCCGCCATGATCAACAGTTCCATCAAACTGTCATTGGTTGGCGCGCAGGTGGATTGAAGTAGGAACACATCTCGACCGCGGACGTTTTCATGGATTTCCACCATCACTTCGCCATCGCTAAATCGACCGACGTCGGCTCGGCCCATGGTGACATGCAATTCGTCTGCAACTTTTTGCGCCAGCGCGGGATTTGCGCCACCTGTAAAAAGCATGAGATTAGCCAAGTCGTGTTCCCCTGATTGATGTCGAACGTTAACGATATCTCTCGTAAATTAGATACTATATAGAGTGGCTGGGGTGGCAGGATTCGAACCTGCGCATGCCGGGATCAAAACCCGGTGCCTTACCGCTTGGCGACACCCCAATCGTCTTAGGATCTCGCGACCCTACTTTTGAGAGCGCGCTATTGTCCGTATCCGGCCCTACTCTGTCAACGTGGGTGTGCAACCCAGATCACTTTAGAATCAATGAGTTATTGTAGGGTATCCAATACTCTGACAATGACCTTGTGATCGCCTTGTGTGGCGGTGATTTTACGCGGTTTTGCGTTTGATTGAGAAGATTCAAATTTATCTAATTTTACAACCCACTCTAGTTGTGAAAACTGGCGTATACGGCCTGTAGCGTCTCGTTGTAGCCCGATTACATCCAACTGGGGCTGCGGATAGCCTTGAATCCACGCGGATAAGAGGCTCACTGGCACCGCCCATCCAAGCTGTCTATACATCACCTCATGAGGTAAACCCGCTTCCAACAGTTGGTTGCCACGCGTTATTTTGAGGTAGTGTTCATCCCCAAATAGCTGCGTACGCCCTTGGCCCAAGGGACCCCATACATCAATGTCGTAATGATTTTCGATTTGTCGCCAGTTAAATCTAACGCTACGGCCCTTTTTGCCGTCACGAATAGCCAACTTACCGCTGATGTGGAAATCTACGGCGCCACTGTTAATCTCTCCGGGTTGGTCGCTAATGGGCGCCTTGGAGGCGCAGCCAAATACTAAGAACAGTACCAAGAATGAGACCAAAATCGCTTTAAAAAATAAGCACTTAAGTACAGTGGCAGGATACCTTTCTGCTATCATTCTTACCTTAATGTACTGTTCACAGACGTCATGACCATATTGGCATACGGTTTAAACTATCGCACGGCCTCAATCGAATTGAGGGAAAGGGTCGCCTTTCCTGAAGATTGTGTGCGCGATGCCTTGCTTAAGGTCACTAAAGAAGTTTCTGCTGTTACTGAAGCTGCGATTATTTCAACTTGCAATCGCACCGAGCTGTATTGTGCCATTGTGCCCGAAGCAGAACCCGACCTAAGCCAGTGGCTGGCCGACAACCAACCTGTCACTGTAACTGAACTAGATGACGCTACTTATCTGCACTGGGATCAAGATGCCGCACGCCACCTCATTCGTGTGGCTTCGGGTTTAGACTCCCAGGTGCTAGGCGAGCCACAAATCATGGGCCAGGTTAAATCTGCCTACGAACTTGCGCGTCAAGCTGGCACTCTAGGTCCTGAACTCAACTTCCTTTCTCAATGTGTGATGCGCACGGCCAAGGAAGTGCGTACCCAAACAGAAATTGGCCGCAATCCGGTATCGATAGCCTATGCCGCCGTTGCCCTAGCAAAACAATTGTTCTCAGATATAAGGAACAATCGCGCTCTACTACTCGGCGCAGGCGAAACCATTAGCCTAGTGGCAGAGCATCTCACCTCACAAGGGGTAACCAAGCTGGCCATCGCCAACCGTACCTTGGCGAATGCGGAAATACTCGCTGCAAAATTTGACGCCGAAGCCATGCAACTGACTGAAGTCGCCCATCGTCTAGCCGAATTTGATATCATCATCGCATCAACAGGTAGCTCGCTACCCGTTGTTGGCAAAGGTGCGGTTGAAGCGGCCATTAGACAACGCAAACATAAACCTATGTTCATGGTAGACATTGCTGTTCCGCGAGACATCGAACCCGAAGTAGGCAACCTACCTGATGTGTACCTATATTCAGTTGATGACTTGACCCAAATTATCGAAACCAACCTACAACAACGCCGCGAAGCAGCCACGTCTGCTGAGAACTTCGTTGCAGATGGCGTACGACACTACGCTCGCGAACGTAGGGTGAGGCAAGGCAAAGCTCTACTTCGCAGATTTCGAGAGCAAGCCAAGAATATTGAGAGCGACGAGCTCGCACGAGCCCTAAAAGACCTAGAAAAAGGTACTGACGCAGAAGTGGTGATGGCAAGGTTAAGCAGCAATCTAACCAACAAGCTAATTCACGCACCTACTGTTGCGATACGCGACGCCAATGCTGAGGGGCGCGCAGACTACTTAGAGTATGTTCGCAACCTGTACGACCTCCCCGATACTGACAAAGAAGAATAACGCATGCCCCTAACCCAATCCATGGTTGCCAAGCTGGCCGGCCTAGATGACCGTTTTGAGGAGGTTTCCGCACTGCTGTCCGACCCAGAAGTCATGAGCCAGCGAGAACAATTTACCGCTTTATCAAAAGAATATGCTGAGTTGGAAGCTGTGGTGTTGTGCTACAGAGATGTGCAAAAGTTGGAATCTGATATTTCTGACAGCCGTACTCTACTGGTCGAAGAAGAAGACGCAGATATGCGCACTCTAGCCGAAGAAGATATCCAGCAAACTGGTACAGCAGTAGAAAGCCTAATCGCGCAGCTGCAAAACCTACTTCTACCTAAAGACCCTAACGACCACTCCAATGTGTTTCTAGAAATTCGAGCCGGGACGGGTGGAGACGAAGCCGCAATTTTCTCTGGCAACTTATTTCGCATGTATCATAAATACGTAGAATCTAAGGGTTGGCGTCTGGAAGTTTTGAATGAGCGTTCTGGAGACCACGGCGGTTACAAAGAAATTATTTCTCGTGTTGAAGGTAAAGATGTCTATAGCCAACTGAAATTTGAATCTGGGGCTCATCGCGTACAGCGGGTGCCAGAAACCGAATCTCAAGGCCGCATACACACCTCGGCTTGCACGGTGGCCGTGATGCCAGAGATTGACGAGATAGACTCCATCAACATTGAAAAGAAGGACATCCGCGAAGACACCTATAGAGCATCAGGCGCGGGCGGCCAACATGTTAACAAGACCGACTCCGCAGTTCGCCTGACTCATTTGCCGACAGGTACCGTGGTGGAATGTCAGGATGAACGATCTCAGCATAAAAATCGCGCACGAGCCATGTCGCTGCTTCAAGCGAAGTTGCTAGATGCCGCGCGCAGCGCACAAGAAAGCGAACAAGCTGAAAACAGACGTCAGTTAGTGGGTTCTGGAGACCGCTCAGAACGCATCCGAACCTACAACTTCCCTCAAGGAAGAATCACAGATCACCGCATCAATCTCACCGTGTATAAACTTGATGAAGTGCTTCAAGGTGACTTAGACGCTGTCATACAACCCCTAGTACAAGAGCACCAGGCAGATCTACTGAAACAGCTCGGCAGTGACGAATGACCTCTATTGGTCACTGGATGTCCACTGCCAATGATCTACCCCGCTTAGACCGCGAGCGCATACTGACCAAAGTATTAGGCCTCACCCGCTCGCAAATCATCGCGTCCCCTGAAACTGAAATATCCCTTTGCCACCAGTCGCAGTTGGATGAGAATACTCACAGGTTGCGTAAAGGCACACCCATGGCTTACATATTGGGTACCATGGAATTCTGGGGGCTGGCGTTCAAAGTGACGCCACAGGTGCTCATCCCACGCCCTGACACCGAATTGTTGGTAGAGAAAGGTGTCGAGCTTGCACCACCCAAGGGTCGGGTTTTGGAGTTAGGCACTGGTAGCGGGGCCATTTCCATTGCGATGGCAAAAGAACGCCGAGACCTAACCATTCTTGCCACCGACAGCAGCGCGCAGGCATTGGAGATTGCTCGGTACAACGCCAGCAGCCATGCTGTGGATATCACCTTCGCACACAGCGATTGGTTTACATCTGTGCAAGGGAAATGGGATTTAATTATCAGCAACCCACCGTACATCGCATCAAATGACCCTCACCTGGCTGAGCTTGCAGCGGAACCTTTCACCGCATTGGTCTCCGGCGAAGAGGGTTTAGATGATCTAACTCATATCATTGATCATGCCATCCATCACCTAAATACTGACGGATATTTGTTGTTAGAGCACGGCTACGATCAAGCCGCGAAGGTGCGTGAGGTTATGTGCCACGCGGGTTTAATCGGAATTCGTTCACACCGCGATCTTGCTAATATTGAAAGAGTGAGCATCGGCCAATTGGGTCCAGCTAATGGATGACAACAGCCTACTAAGATACAGCCGCCAAGTGATGCTGCCAGATGTGGACATCGCTGGGCAGGAAAAACTCTTGTCTTCGCGGGTCCTCATCGTGGGCCTAGGCGGGCTCGGGTCTCCAGCAGCCTTATACCTAGCTGCTGCTGGCGTAGGCTACCTGAAACTTTGTGACCACGATCAGGTTGACCTTTCCAACCTACAACGCCAAATCGTCCATGACACAAGCTCTATCGGCTTGAACAAAGCAATATCGGCCGCAAATCGCATCAGCATGATCAATCCGACCATTGAAGTTGAGGCCATCACCCATCGCCTAGACGCAACCAGTTTGAATACTTTGCTCAGCAATGTTGATCTAGTGGTTGATTGCACTGACAACTACGACACCCGATCACTCATTAACGAGTATTGCTGGCGCCAGCACATACCTGTTGTATCTGGTGCAGCGATTCGATTCGAAGGTCACGTGGCTTTGTTTGATCCCAACACCGAGGGCAGCCCTTGTTACCGATGCCTGTATTCGCAAGGTGATGATGACGCACTCAACTGCGCCGAAAATGGCATTATTTCTCCACTGGTAGGAATTGTTGGCGCATGCCAGGCCATGGAGACAGTTAAGTACTTAACCAATATTGGAACATCTTTAGCCGGTTATGTGCTGTACATTGATGCTAAATATGCAGATTGGCGCAAGCTGAAACTCACACCAAAAGCCAATTGCCCTGTGTGCAGTGTTAGCACCTAAGGCTTAAACCCAAACTGATCTATCGCCACTCGAATTAGCTGTTGGCGCGTATGTTCTATTTCAACGGCAACAAAATCAGATATTTGCGTCACTTCCAACCCAAATAGACCACAGGGGTTGATTCTCGAATAAGGCTCTAAGTCCATGTCAACATTTAAGCTCAAGCCGTGATAACAACATCCTCTGCGCACGCGCAAGCCAAGACTGCCTATTTTCGCTCCCGCCACATAAACACCAGGTGCATCTACCCGTGACTGCGCATTCACCCCATAGCTCGCTAAGGTATCAATCATAGTTTGTTCAATTTTTGTAACAAGACCACGAACTGTTAACCTGAGCCTTCGAAGATCGAACAACACATACCCGGTTATTTGCCCAGGCCCATGATAAGTCACCTGCCCTCCACGATCAGTTTGCACAACTGGGATATTACCTGGAGCGAGCAAGTGTTCTTGCTTGCCTGCCTGACCCTGAGTAAAAACCGGTTCATGCTCAGTCAGCCAAATTTCATCCACTGTGCGAGGATCGCGTTGATCGGTAAACTCCCGCATTTGAAGCAAGATATCTGAGTATTCGGTGCGCCCCAGATCGCGAACAATTACTGTCCGAGTTGTGTTCATGGCTACAAAACCATTCTCACACTTGCTAGCGCCATCAAGTCCCCGTGCAGTGCTTTCAGCTGGGACTCTCCAGTCGCAATAATGTCCACGCGCATAGACTGATAATTTCCATTGCGGCTCTCTCGAGTGCTGATTTGGTCCGGGGTGACCTCTGGCGCATGCCGACGAACCACTTCGATAATTTGGCTTGAGGCAGTTTCATCTGTTTCGCCAATAATTTTTATTGGGTACTGACACGGAAATTCAATGCGGAAATGTTCAGCATTCGAATCGGTGTCAGTCATCATCAAGCCCCAGGCTCATCAGGAGTCGATCAAGGAGCTAAAGAAGAGCGAGACGAAGTCACTCATACGCCCAAATACACCGGCTTCCGTGACGTCTTCCAATACAACCAACGGGGCTGTGTAGATCACCTCGTCATGTAAGCGTAACTTTAGCTCACCTACCTCATCACCTTTGCTGAGAGGAGCTTCAAGCAATTTTTCTATTTTTAGTTCGGCTTCAATACTTTTGTAGTACCCGCGGGGAAATGTTGCTACAACAGATGCTGCAACGCCGACCCCTACCTTTTCAAGTTCGCCGTAGTAGACGTCTTTTTCCTTCAACACGATACCCGGCTCATACAGAGTTTGCGTTTCGAAATAACGAAATCCATAAGAAAGTAATTTTTGGCTTTCACGCATTCTAGCTGAATCGCTGTCTGTGCCCATGACCACAGAAATCAGTCGCATGCCTTGGCGCACCGCCGATGAAACTAGGCAATAACCTGCCTTGTTGGTAAACCCTGTTTTAACGCCATCAACTGTTTTGTCCCGCCATAACAATTTGTTTCTATTCGGCTGTTCAATACCGTTGTAAATGTATGCCCGCCTTGAGTACAACGAGTAATGTTCTGGGAATCTGTTGATAAGATCACGAGTGAGTAACGCCAGATCCCAAGCAGAGCTGAAGTGGTCTGCGGAGGGTAGTCCGGTGGCGTTCTTAAAATGTGTATTGTTCATTCCCAGCATAGCGGCTTGCTGATTCATCATGTTCGCGAAGGCACTTTCACTTCCGGCGATGTGTTCAGCCAGTGCGATACTGGCATCATTGCCTGATTGAACAACGATGCCTAGGATGAGGTCAGCGACGGTGACTTTAGTTCCCTCACGGATAAACATCTTCGAACCGCCGGTGCGCCAGGCGTTGACGCTGACCAACACTTCATCGGTTTCAGAAATTCTTCCCGCAGCTATTTCTTGTTCCGCAAGATAACTGGTCATGATCTTGGTCAAACTAGCCGGAGGCTTTTGCTCATGCGCGTCATGTTCTACCAATACCTTGTTTGAAGTTGCGTCAATCAACAAAAAGGAGGTCGCATTGATTTCAGGTGGCGGTGGAATGATGGGGGCCGCCGCCATCACAGGGCTGGTCAACACACTCAAAAATAGTCCAATAGCAGCAAAACGACCACTTCTCATCAACAAAGCCTCATACAACAGTCTCATATAAAAAAACCCGACAGAATTTGCGGATACTATCACCCAGCGACATCATAATGTCATTCACCTGTTTATCTTCCACCTGGCCATCTTCCACTTAGAGGTTCAGTTAACGGGAAAGAGCTGCGGACGTCCGTAGGGACTCGACTCCAGCAGCGCTTGCACACGTTGCAGGTTAGCGCCTTCACTAATTGGGCCCAAGCGTACTCTGTACAGCCCATCGCGAGGGGTCTTAACCACCACCCCATTTAAACCCGTCAGCGTGACCAGTTCCTCAATGGTTCGGTCCGCACCGGATAGACTGCTAAACGCGCCAGCTTGAACCAAATATTGTTTAGCACGCGCCACTGGTTCGACTACCTCAAGGCGAATCCGCGCTATGCCGTTATTTTGGAACCCCAGTTTTACTGCCGCTGCAAATGACAGATCCAATATTCGATTGTCATGAAAGGGCCCGCGATCATTAACTCGCACAATGGTCTGTTTGCCATTCTCCAGGTTCGTGACGTGAACAAAAATCGGTAACGGCAGATGTTTGTGAGCTGCGCTTAGTTTGAACATATCGAACGGTTCACCAGATGATGTCTCACGGCCATGAAACTTGGTACCGTACCAAGACGCTAACCCTTCCTGGCGAAAGCCACTGGCTGACTTCATTACTCTATAAGACTTGCCAAACACAGAATACACCGGTCCATTGCCACGCTTACCGGGAGACACGTTCACCACCTCAGGATCTGCTAGCTTTGCCAGGTATTGCAGCGTCTCGCCACTGGTTTTTGGCGCCGCATCACTGGGTGGCTTAAACACGCTGGGAGGTGCGGTGGACCCACACCCAACCAAAAGTACAACACCGGCGAAGAGGGTAACAATCGGTAAGTATGATTTCAGGGCTGGCCGGCACCGGTTAGTTACTACACACATCGACTCACAAAACATACAGCCTTACCTTGAGGTTAAATAGACTACTGAGAATCAGCTGTCTGAAGATTAGTCGCTAGATATCTTTCTTTGATGCCTCGGGCGATAAGCTCCACAGCCAAGGCGTAGAGGTGACTGCGGTTGTAGCGTGTGATGACGTAGAAGTCATGCAGTGTTAACCAATACTCGATACCATCATCTGTTTCCAGTTTATAAATGTTAGCCGCCAAAGATTGATCTAGGCCGTCAACAATCACACCTTTTTGCTGCAGTTCACCCACGGTATACTTCAACTTGAGACCAGTCCCCACCAACGTATCGATTTCGCTCCCGCGTACCTCAACACGTAATGCGACAGGACCTTCACCACGCCATTTATGTTGGTAAAAGTAATTGGCTATACTGCCAATGGCATCTACAGGATTCAACCAAATGTCTCTTACACCATCATGGTCGAAATCTACCGCATAGTGTCGGTAGCTAGATGAGATGAATTGCCCGTAACCCATTGCACCTGCATAAGATCCTTTCAGGGTGCTCGGATCTTTGCCTTCTTCACGAGTAAGTAATAAAAATTCGGTCAGTTCTTTGCGAAAAAACTTGGCTCTCGGCGGGTAGTCAAACCCTAGGGTGGTGAGGGCTTCAATTACGGGAAAACGTCCCATAATTTTTCCGTAACGAGTCTCTATACCTAGAATCGCTAAGATAACTTCCGGTGCAACACCAAACTCTTTGGCGGCTCGATCTAATGTGGATGCATGTTGTTGCCAAAATTCGACCCCACCTGTAATGCGCTTTTCATCAACCAGATGATTCTTGTAGCGCCCCCAAGTCCATACTTTTTCCGCAGGCCTAGACATACGATCAACAATATCCTGCCTTTGTCGGACGTTTTCAAATAGCGATTGCAGTGTGGCTCGGTCGAATTCGTGTTGGCTTACCAATGTATCTAGATAGGCAGCAACATCTTCACGCTGACCATACGGCTTGGGCAGTTCTTTTTCAGCCCCAGGTGAACCCACCACTGCGGCCGTCACGACTGCTGCGAATATCACTGTGCCTAAACCCATCCATGCCATTCTACTCATCACCATGCCTTATGTGTTCGTATGGCCATTATAATGCCAAAGCCAGCCATTAAGGTTATCGCAGATGTTCCGCCGTAACTCACCAAAGGCAACGGCACACCCACGACAGGTAATAAGCCGCTGACCATAGCCATATTCACAAAAACATAGACAAAGAAGGTTAAAATTAGTGCCCCAGAGAGCAGTCGACCAAAGGTACTCTCAGCACTAACTGCCAAGTATAAACCACGACCAATGACCAACAAGTACAGGGTTAATAACAAAATGATGCCCATCAGGCCAAGTTCTTCGCCCACTACGGCGATAATGAAATCGGTTTGTGCCTCGGGCAAAAAATCTAAGTGACTCTGCGTCCCCTGCAAAAGACCCTTCCCCCAAACTCCTCCAGAACCAATGGCCGTGGTAGATTGGAGAATGTTCCAACCGGCACCAAGCGGATCGCTCTCAGGATCAAACAAAGTCAGAATTCGCTGTCTTTGGTATTCCTGCAACGTATACCACAAACCCGGTGCAGCAGCAGCCATGGCCAAAAATGCATAGAGTACCCAGGGCCACGACAATCCAGCCAACACGACAACTGCCAAGCCTGCACCAGCCACTAAGATACCCGTCCCTAAGTCAGGCTGGGCGATAATGCACCCGGCTGGAACCGCAACAATGGCCAAAGCAACAATCACGTCTTTAAACGATGGCGGCAGTGGTCGCTGATGAAAATACCAGGCGACCGCAAGCGGCACAGCTATTTTCATTAGCTCCGAAGGCTGAAAACGAAAACTACCCGCAATTTCTAACCAACGCTGAGAACCTTTAACCTTAACCCCAAATAAGAGCACTGCGACAAGCAACAACACGCCAAACACATACACAAACGGCGCGTAACGCACATATAAACGCGGTGGCAATTGCGCAGCAATTATTAGCCCTACAAAGGATAGCCCTATGCGCAGTAATTGAGCGTCAAACAAAGCCTGGTTTTGATTCACTGCGCTGTAAAGGACAACCAAACCATAGAATACGACCAAGCTGAGTAACAGCAATAACAAGGGGTCAACATGAATACGATGTAACCAAGTATCTCGCATGAAGCGTTCATGGCCGGGCAAACTGCGAATGAAATCTTGGTTCATTTACTCACCAACTTCTGACCAGTGGCTATTTGTGGAAGTAAATAGGCGTCCACAACTTCTCGCGCAACCGGTGCCGCCACAGAACTACCACCGCCCCCATTTTCGACCAAGATAGCCAGTGCGATCACTGGATTGTCAGTGGGTGCAAAGGCTAAGAACCAAGCGTGTTTACGATTAAACTCTTCAAGTTCATCTTCGTCATATTCCTCACCCTGGCGAATTTCGACCACTTGTGCAGTTCCCGATTTACCCGCCATGCGATAGGCGATGTCGCGCCCAATATGCGCCCAGGCTGTACCATTACCACGAAAACCCTGGTTGCCTCGATGCACAACATCCTCCATCGCGTCCACCATGTTTTGCCAGTCTTCAGGCGTTGGCCCTTGTACCGGAACAATAGCAGGAGGTGGGTCGGCTTCGAGCAAAGGCGCGTCACTGGCCAGCAGCATGCGCGGCTGCACAACCCGCCCTCGATTCGCCAGGGTGGCAGCCACTACAGCCATTTGTAGTGGTGTCACCAACAAATCACCTTGACCAATACCCATGTTTACAGAATCGCCAGGATACCAAGGTTGGCCTCTATAGCCACGTTTCCAAATTCTGTCCGGTAGCAAACCAGAGCTGGCATCTGCCACATCCAAGGCTAGGTTCGTACCAATGCCAAATTGCTTGGCAAAAGAAGCTAGCTGTTCAATCTCCATACGTGATGATAAATCATAGAAAAACACGTTCGACGATCTGTATATCGCGCGACGTAAATCTACTGTGCCTTGCCCACCAGCATCACTACGTGTCCAGGTCCAATCACGATAGATCCTCTTCTGACCGGGTAGCTGAAAGTAGCCTTTGTCATCGATGGTTTCGTCCCACGTAACCACCTGATTGACGATACCAGCCAAGCCTACAACCGGCTTAAAAGTAGAACCTGGCGCATATTGACCGTTTACCGCGCGATTAAACAATGGGGTGAACACAGAGTGACTCATCCCTTCGTATTGCAAGCTACTCATACCGTTGACAAACAGATTTGGGTCGTAACCAGGCATACTAACGAGGGCTAGTATGCCGCCTGATCGAGGGTCGATTGCAACGATAGCGCCACGGCGGCCTTTCATTGCAGCAGTCGCCGCAATCTGTAATCGGTTATCCAAATGGAGAGTTATATTTTGTCCTGAGATGGGTTCTTCAATATCCAACACTTGACGAATGCGGCCATGAGCGTCTGTTTCAACTTGTTGATATCCCACTTCCCCATGCAGGGAGCGCTCGTAGTATTTTTCAATACCACGTTTGCCGACAAAACGAGTTGCACTGTAAGTCACTGGGTCGAGTCTTTGTAAATCTGACTCGGTAACTCTGCGCACCGATCCAACGGCGTGCGTGCGATAACAAAGCGCCATAAGGATAATATCTAATCAGTTCTGTGGTCACTTCCACGCCGACGAGCCGATGGCGGTTTACAGCTAGCACCGCAATTTCCTCTTCATCGAGCGCCAGTCGGAGTGCAACCGGTTCAAAAGGCCTGCGCTTACGAAGAATGCGTTTTTCAAAGCTAGTGATGTCTGCCGGCGTGACTCTAACCAACCGACTAACCTGCTCTATGGTGCTGGCTAAGTTATCAATACGCTCGGTAACCAGTGCAACGCTAGAAGACACTCGATTGTCTGCAAGCAGCTCTCCATGACGGTCGAAAATAAGCCCTCGGGACGGTGCCAGCGGTTGAATTTGGATGCGATTTTGGTCAGAGCGAGTTTGGTAGACCTGATGTTCCCACACTTGCAATTGCACCATACGCAAAACCAGCAACCCAAACAAAACCACAACCACCACAAACATGATCAAGGCACGATCAAAAAAAAGCTGCTTTTCTCTAATCGGATCTTTGATTGATAAGCGAACCACGCAATCTCCTCGCATTACAACCAATAATGCTTTTGGCTAGGGGCCTGTGATTAAACTCGATGATAAGGGTGCCCAGAACTAATACTCCACGCGCGATACAAAGCTTCGCCTAGTATTACGCGAACAGCATAGTGAGGAAAGGTAAGGTTAGACAAAGATAACGACTCGTTGGCGCGTTTCAACAATTCAGGTGCAAGCCCATCAGAGCCCCCGATTAAAAACACAACCCGTTGCCCCAGCATTTTCCATTGGTCCAGCTTTGTTGCTAGTTCCCGGCTGCTCACGTCACGACCACGTTCATCCAAGGCAATTACCCAGTCGCCTCGGCGCAGCTGTTTTTGTATTTTCTCAGCTTCTATTTGGACAAATTTTTTGACATCACCCCGATGTTTAGGCGGCGCTATCTCAATAAGCTCTAAAGCTAGGTCGGGGGGCATTCTCTTAGCATATTCAGCGAAGCCCACCTGTACCCATGCCGGGGCTTTATTTCCCACCGATATAATGCAGAGTTTCACCAAACAAACTTAATGTCAGCTATTCAAGATTCGATTCGGTGGTTACCGGCACATCTGACCACAAGCGCTCAAGCTCGTAAAAAGAGCGGGCTTCTTTTTGCATCACGTGTACCAACACGTCGCCCAAATCGATCAATACCCATTCGTAATTCTCTCGGCCTTCGACCCCGATGATGGGCTCCCCATACTCTTTCGCCGCCAATACCACTTGGTCCGCCAACGATCGAACGTGTCTACTTGAGGTACCGCTGACGACCAGCATGTAGTCTGTTACAGAGGTCAGATGAGCGACATCAATAGAAACAAGGTCTTGCCCTTTGGCTTCCTCAATGGCTTCAACCAGATGATCGTGTAATGTAACTTCGGTCAAGGAGTACTCCTAACTAGTGTTCTGTCTGATTAACCTAACCAACATACAACTTATGTTCGTCAATATAGTTGCAGACAGACTCTGCAAGCAAATGCTGTAGAGGCCTGCGTTCTGCAGCCCTGCGCCTTATCTGTGTGGCAGATAGCTCTTTCATAGGCAAATTTAATCGAAGTATTTGTCCAATCTTATCTGCTTCGAGACTCTTAACCTCATGCGCACAACAAAGGCGCATAACCTCGCCAGGCTCCGAACTTTCATTTGCCACTACATCCCCAGGCCGACGCACAACAATTAGATTGCAATGCTGCAGCAGTTCTTGCCAACGATACCATTCTGGCAGGGTAGCAAACGCGTCTTGCCCCAGTATCCAGCAAGGAATAGCCTCAGGGTTCTTACGTCGTACATCAACCACTGTTTGGAAAGTATAAGACTCTCCTTCACGGCGCATCTCGCAATCATCTGCCACCAGTAGATTACTGTCTTCACACGCGAGCTTTAGCATCTGCCAACGATGTGCCAACGACACGCCCGGCACGCCTCGATGTCCTGGACGCGCAGCTAAAACCATGCGCACGCGACCTAACTTAAGGAAGTTTGCCACCGCATACGCAGCGTGGGTATGCCCAATGTGCACAGGATCAAAAGTCCCGCCGTAAAGGCCAACTAGCATAAGTAGCAAGTACTAACGGTGGCGTATCTCGCCATTACCATAAACAACATACTTCTGCGTGGTTAAGCCTTGCAGGCCTACTGGACCTCGCGCATGAAGTTTGTCTGTTGAGACCCCCACTTCTGCACCTAGACCATATTCAAAACCATCGGCAAATTGGGTTGACGTGTTGACCAACACCGACGCCGAATCGACCTGGGTGATAAATCGTTGGGCATGCTCATAGTTTGAAGTAACAATGGTATCTGTGTGTTGCGAACCATAATGATTGATGTGAGCAATGGCCGTATCTAGGTCGTCTACCACTTTGATGGCCAATATCGGTCCTAGATATTCTTCATACCAGTCTTGTTCAACCGCAGGCTCCATATCGGCGAAAGTTCGTGAGATGTCACAGCCTCGTAAGGCGACGCCAGCCTGATGAAATCGTTGGGCCAGGCTGGGAAGTACTGTGCCCGCCACCTCTTTATGCAGCAACAATGTTTCCAGTGCATTACAGACCGCATACTTTTCAACCTTGGAGTTGAACGCAACGTTTGCTGCCATCTCTAGATCTGCATCGCTGTCTACGAACACATGACAAATGCCATCAAGGTGCTTGATTACAGGAATCTTCGATTCATTAATAATTCTCTCTATCAGCCCCTTGCCACCCCGAGGCACGATAACGTCGATATATTTGTCTAGTCGCAATAGTTCACCCACCGCATCTCGGTCTGTGGTCTGCAGAAGCTGCACACAAGTTTCTGGCAAGCCAGCAGCAACCAACCCGGCACTGACACATTGGCCAATGGCTTGGTTTGATTCAAAGGCTTCTGAACCACCACGCAAAATACAGGCATTGGCAGATTTGATACACAAACTCGCCACATCAACCGTGACGTTAGGTCGCGACTCATAAATCATCGCTATCACACCCAACGGCACACGCATTTTCCCTACCTGGATGCCAGAAGGTTGGAAACGCAGATCGGTAACCTCGCCCACGGGGTCTTGCAAAGCATCCACTTGTAAGATGCCTTCAATCATTCGATCAACGCCTTTGTCATCAAGCAACAGTCGATCAACAAGCGGTTGCTCAAGGCCCTTAGCTTGTGCCGCTGACATGTCTTTGCCGTTGGCGGCTTTTATAGACTCTCTACTAGCATCAACCGCATCAGCTATCGCTCTGAGCGCGACAGATTTAGTTTGCGTAGAGGTTGCAGCCAAAGTGCGCGATGCGGCTCGTGCCAGTTCGCCCATGTGCAATATTGATTTTTTAAGTTGTGCCGACATAATGCTTATTATAAGCCCAGGAGAGACAGATCTCACAACATTCTATCGCCTCGTGTGAGACTTGCATTAGCCTTCAGCTAGCCTTGAAACTTGGTCACAATCCGATCCAGTTCAGTGAGCCGCTCCTTGGGCCAACGCAACTGCAGCAGTGCCTGTTTTATCTCCGGCTCAATTGGCAGTAAATCTGCTAACCGATAACTCACTGACCGGGCTTCATTAAAATCTATCTGCAAATTGAGCTTTTGAATTAATGGATGCGCGGTAAGTTCCTTAAGCATGTCTACTAAAGTGTCGTGGCTAGGCGTAAGTTCACCTGCGGGTTCTTCTGGGAGGAATTCAACCTGACCGAGTAATAAACAATCATCTTGTTCCGAGGTTTCACGTACGACGAACTTGCGGCCACCTTGAGCGATTATTCCGAGTAAACCATTGTCCGCCTGATTAAAATGCTGGCCTGGGTGCCCACATTGAAAATTTCTGGCTGGCGCTCAAGACGCGACGAACGTGATTCGGATCCCGCTCGAATGAGCACCACACCAAAACCATGTCCATTACGCATACAGCGCCCAACCATATCTACATATCTCGGTTCAAACACTCTCAACGGTATAACACCGCCAGGAAACAACACCGTACGTAGGGGGAAAAGAGGCAGTTCAACGTGTGGTTGAGTCATTTTTTCTTCAAGTTCAGGGTTAAGCACCCGGGTGTTGCGATTATACTGCGTCCAACTGAATAGGAGGCAAGTATGCTTGACGATTTTGAAAAGCGAACCTTTAGCGCGCCACTCGCCAGTGGCCACGAAGTCACCCACGACGTGTATACCAAGGGTGATGCCGCTGCCACCGTTGTTGTCATACAAGAGCTTCCTGGTATTGGACCGGAAACCATCAGCCTAGCCGAGACCCTACATCAGCAAGGTTTTCGGGTCGTCTTACCGCACCTTTTTGGGCCCTTGGGCAAAATATCCTTTGGTGGCAACCTGCTTCGCGTCTTTTGTATGCGCAAGGAATTCCACCTATTTGAGAAAAACCAATCAAGCCCAGTGGTAGATTGGCTGAAGGCATTATGCCGAGACATCAAAGCAGAATCTGACAACACCACCATAGGTGTCATTGGCATGTGCTTAACCGGCAACTTTGCCATCTCACTAGTAGCCGACGAAAGCGTTCTCGCTGGGGTAGCCAGCCAACCCTCTATGCCGTTCTTCGGTGCAGAATCACTGCACATGTCTGGTCAGGAAATCAATCAGGCACGACAGCACTTGTCACAGCACGGCCCGATGTTGGCCATGCGCTTTAAACAAGACAAATTGTGCACAGGGGCTAAATTTGCAGCCTTGCAGCGTACCTTTAACGACGACCGCGAGCGGATCAAATTTATTGAGTTACCCGGCAAAGGTCATTCGGTCCTCACCCTAGACCTGATCAAGGGTGGCGAACCCGCACAACGCGCATTGCAAGAAGTGATCGACTACTTTTCGCGCCTGTTAAAAACCGCGTAGGAAACCTCACTTGGATTGGATACAAATTATTCTCTTGAGCCTAGTTCAGGGTCTTACTGAGTTTCTACCGGTTTCAAGCTCCGCTCACTTAGTGCTGCCAGCACTGCTGACCGACTGGCCGGACCAGGGCTTAGCCTTCGATGTCGGGGTGCACTTCGGCACTTTGATGGCGGTGATTGTCTACTTTCGGCAAGACCTCGCAAAAATGTCCCAAGCTGCCCTTAGGTTCCCAATCTCGCGGATATATACGGCTGACTTAGATTTGGCTTGCAAACTTGCGCTGGCCACCCTGCCCATTACCTGCATAGGGTTTATCGGTAAAGATTTCATCGAGGAGAGCCTGCGTTCGGTCACGGTCATCGCCTATGCCACGATAGTATTTGGCTTGTTGCTTTGGTGGGCTGATCAAAGAACACCTGGGGGCGATAATCGTGGCAACCTCACTGCAGGAGACGCCGGCTATCGAGACATCAGCTGGTTAATCGCGATGGCTATCGGCTTTGCTCAAATTCTTGCCCTAGTCCCTGGCACCTCGCGCTCTGGCATCACTATCACTGCGGCATTGCTTTTTGGCCTAAGTCGAACCAGCGCGGCGCGCTTTTCGTTTTTGCTTGCTATCCCGACCATTGCCGGTGCGCAGTTGCTGTTGATGTTCGATTTGCTGGAGCAAAACGCATCCCAAGCTTGGGTAGAGCTAGCCGCATCAGCTGCGATAGCTGGGTTGGCTGCTTTTCTGTGCATCCATTTTTTCATTCAGCTGGTGGAACGCACGGGCATGCTGCCCTATGTCATTTATCGGCTGATACTGGGCAGTGTGTTACTAGTCGCTTTCTAGTCGAAAATTCTAAAACGGAATGTCGTCTTCGAAATCTGTATCGTCGGACAACGTAGGTGCACTGTCATTTTTGGGGTTTTTGGCATTTGTGGGCGGCGGGCGATTACTTTCGAACCCAGTCGGAGCGCCCATATCTGAACCACCACCACCGCCACCACGGCTATCAAGCATTTGTAGCTCTCGCGCCATGATCTCAGTACGGTATTTCTTCTGGCCGTCTTGCTCCCAACTGTTGGTTCGCAAACTGCCTTCGATATAAACCTTCGAGCCTTTACGCAGGTATTCCCCAGCAATTTCAGCCAATCGGGCAAAACAAACTACGTTGTGCCATTCGGTGCGTTCCTGAGTTTCGCCTGAACTTTTGTCGCGCCAAGACTCAGATGTAGCGATACTAAAATTGGTGACCGCTCCACCACCCTGTGCATAGCGAGTTTCCGGGTCTCTGCCCAGATTACCAATCAATATGACCTTATTTATACCCCGTGCCATAGTCCTACTCTTGTGTTTCAGCCTACCTAGTGTAATTCAATTCCTTGCGCCCCCCAATGAAAAAACACACGATTGGATGTAAGAACCCAGACATTGATTTTGTCAGCATCATGTCTGTTGCCCAACACTATTAATCACGCTATGTTGCTTCGTTTCCTGAATGAGCTCGTATGGTTGACACTATTTCAGTCCGGGGTGCAAGAACCCACAACTTGCGCAATATCGACATCAATATTCCCCGCGACAAGCTAACCATCATTACGGGTCTGTCAGGTTCAGGAAAATCCTCCCTCGCGTTCGACACACTCTACGCAGAGGGCCAACGGCGTTATGTTGAATCGCTGTCGGCCTATGCACGTCAGTTTCTTTCAATGATGGAAAAGCCCGATGTCGATCATATCGAAGGGCTCTCTCCGGCCATTTCCATTGAACAGAAATCGACCTCACATAACCCTCGCTCCACTGTGGGTACTATTACGGAAATTTATGACTACTTGCGTCTGCTATTCGCCCGGGTAGGTGAGCCTCGATGTCCTGATCACGACTTACCACTAGCCGCTCAAACGGTGAGTCAAATGGTAGATCAGGTGATGCAGATGGAAACGGGAAAGCGTGTCATGGTACTGGCACCCGTCATTAATGAGCGCAAAGGCGAGCACCTCCATGTATTCCAAGAACTACGCAGTAACGGTTTTGTACGCGCGCGGATTGATGGCATCGTAGTCGATCTAGACACCGCACCCGATCTCGATAAAAATAAAAAACATACCATCGAAGCGGTCATCGACAGGGTAAAAATTCGCAACGACCTACAACAGCGCTTAGCTGAGAGCTTCGAAACTGCCTTGTCACTGAGTGACGGGGTTGCTTTAGTGCGCGACATGGATGATGAAAAAGCAGATCCATTGGTGTTCTCTGCGCGCTTCGCTTGTCCAAGTTGCGGATACAGTATCTCCGAGCTCGAACCCAGGATGTTTTCTTTCAACAACCCCGCCGGTGCCTGCGAAGAATGTGATGGCCTCGGCGTGACCAATTTTTTTGATCCCGATCTCATCGTGGCTGATACCGATCTGACATTGGCTGAAGGTGCTATCCGTGGCTGGGATCGGCGCAACGTCTACTACTTCCACATGCTCACTTCTCTAGCCGACTATTACGATTTTGATGTAGAGCGACCCTTTAAGAAACTCAAGAAAAAGCATCAACAAGCTATTCTGTTTGGCAGCGGACAGACACAAATCGACTTCAGCTATGCCAATGACCGAGGTCTGGTGATAAAGAGGCGTCACCGTTTTGAAGGGGTGGTCCCCAATATGGAGCGCCGCTATCGCGACACGGACTCCAACGCAGTACGGGAAAATTTACAAAAATATTTACGCAACGCAGATTGTCGAAGTTGCTCAGGTACGCGACTGCGACAAGCCTCTCGACATGTATTTATAGGCAAAACCAATCTACCTGAAATTACCCATGGTTCTATTGAAGACACCCTCAACCACTTCAAGAAACTGAAGCTCAAAGGCCAGCGAGCGACCATCGCGGATAAAATTTTAAAGGAGATCCAAGCTCGATTGAAATTCTTGGTCGATGTTGGTCTCAATTATCTAACTTTGGATAGAACTGCGGAAACCTTGTCAGGTGGTGAGGCACAACGGATCCGTTTAGCGAGCCAAATAGGTGCAGGCTTAGTTGGTGTCATGTATATTTTGGACGAGCCTTCCATCGGCTTACACCAACGCGACAACAAGCGATTACTGGCAACCCTAGAACACTTACGTGATCTAGGAAACACTGTGTTGGTGGTCGAACATGACGAAGAGGCAATACGAGCAGCAGACTTTATAGTCGATATCGGTCCAGGCGCGGGCATTCATGGCGGCAAGGTGGTGGCTACAGGTCAAATAAAAGACATTATCGCTGCCAAAAAGTCGATTACCGGTCAGTATCTGTCTGGTAAGAAAAGCATAGCTGTGCCGGCAAAGCGAACACCTATCAACCCAGATCAGATACTGAAACTCACCGGTGCTGGCGGAAATAATCTACAGCAGGTATCCATCGCTATCCCGTGTGGCTTGCTGACATGTGTAACTGGGGTTTCGGGTTCGGGGAAATCTACCCTCATCAATCAAACCCTATATCCGTTGGCAGCAACGGCACTCAACAAAGCGACTACGTTAAAGCCCGCAGCATATGAGGCCATCGACGGCATAGATAATCTAGACAAGGTGGTAGACATAGATCAGAGCCCTATTGGTAGAACACCGCGCTCTAATCCAGCCACCTATACCGGTCTTTTTACACCTATTCGAGAACTCTTCGCCCAGGTACCAGAATCACGTGCGCGTGGTTACAAGCCGGGAAGATTCAGTTTCAATGTCAAAGGCGGCCGTTGTGAAGCTTGTCAGGGCGATGGCGTCATTAAGGTAGAAATGCATTTCCTACCTGATATTTATGTTCCCTGCGATGTTTGTCAAAGTAAACGCTACAACCGCGAAACTTTGGACATCCTTTATAAAGGTAAAAACATCCACGAAGTGCTGGATATGACGGTTGAAGACGGTCGAGTATTTTTTGACGCCATTCCAATGCTGGCTCGGAAACTGCAAACCCTGGTGGATGTTGGACTTTCCTATATCCGCTTAGGTCAGTCTGCAACCACCTTGTCCGGTGGCGAAGCCCAGCGGGTAAAACTATCTAGAGAATTATCCAAACGCGATACTGGCAAAACATTGTACATTTTAGATGAACCCACAACCGGCCTGCACTTTCATGACATAGCACAACTGTTGGATGTTCTACATCGCCTGCGTGACCGCGGCAACACTGTGGTTGTCATCGAACACAATCTTGATGTGATTAAGACCGCTGATTGGATAATTGATCTGGGACCAGAAGGTGGCTCTGGTGGCGGTACTATAGTGGCAACTGGCACACCAGAGCGGGTGGCCAAAGTTAAGAAGTCTTTTACCGGACAGTTTTTAAAGCAGGTTTTGTAACGCACTCACGCAGAGCTTAACGTTCTCGGTACGAGCGGCGTAACCCATTAAACCAATACGCCATACCTTGCCAGAGAAGACGCCAAGCCCAGCGCCTATCTCTAGGTTAAATTCCTCTAATAGTTGGGTACGTATGTCGGCCTCATTCACCCCTTCTGGCGCACTCACCACATTGAGTTGAGGTAAGCGATAAGCGGCATCTACAACAAAATCCAAGCCTAAGTCGGTCAAGCCAGCAAACAATAAATTGTGCATTGTTCGGTGACGTTGCCAGGCGTTCTCCAAACCTTCTTCGTGTAGCATTAGCAATGCTTCATGCAAACCGTACATAGCATTGACTGGTGCCGTATGGTGATATGTTCGCCCACCGTCTCCTTGCCAATACGCCATAAGCAGGGATAGATCTAGGAACCAACTTTGCACCGGCGTATTTCGCGATTTGACTCGTTCCGCAGCGGCGTCACTAAAGGTAATGAGGCTGATTCCCGGCGGACATGACAAGCACTTTTGCGTACCCGAATAAACCACATCGGCTTGCCAAGCATCTACA
>JAADHW010000173.1 GCA_013151695.1 Gammaproteobacteria bacterium | reverse complement strand
TCGATACACCTCACGTTTGAAATCGACAACTTGATTTAACGGGTACCAAAAACTCACCCATGCCCAATGATCGAACTCCGGTTTGGGGCTACAATTCATGTCTACCACACAATCTTCTGCAAGCATTTCCAACATGAACCACTTCTGTTTCTGCCCAACGAATCCAGGCGTAGAATTGTGTCGTCGTAGCCTACGCGGCAGACGATAGCGCAGCCAGCCTTTGGTTCGGCCACAAATTTTTACGTGTTGGGGTTGCAAGCCTACCTCTTCGCGTAGTTCTCGAAAAAGCGCCTCTTCAGCAGATTCATCATCATTGATACCGCCCTGGGGAAACTGCCAGGCGTCAAAACCACCTACTCGACGTGCCCACAAAACTTGCCCATTGGGGTTCGCCAAGATAATGCCTACGTTCGGCCGAAAACCGTCCCCATCAACCATGTGTATTGCCTACACGCACCATCCATGCCCCACTTGACTGTCGCATTTCACGATCTTAGCGATGCAGCAAAGATCTCGTAACAACAGATATTTCCCAGTACAGTGCTTGATACCGTAATTTCACACGAAGTACAAACCAGATGGCCTTGTTACCCACCGGTCAGTTGGTGACTCGTGCCTGTGTTTCGTTCAACATAGCTTGATGCAAAACCAGTTGAACCATGAAAGTAGTCCGTATCTGCTCCAACACGCCGACAACCCAGTGCACTGGCAATCTTGGAACGCCAGCAGTCTGGCATTGGCAAAAGAGCAAGATAAGCCCATTTTGCTTTCAATTGGCTATTCAACCTGCCATTGGTGCCATGTCATGGCGCATGAGTCGTTCGAAGACCAAGCCATCGCAGCGGTTATGAATGCAAACTTCGTCAATATTAAGGTCGATCGTGAAGAGCGTCCTGACTTGGACAAAATCTATCAAATAGCCCTACAGCTAATCACAAATCAAAATGGTGGCTGGCCACTGACCATGTTTCTTGATCCGCAGACATTGCTGCCTTTTTTTGGCGGAACCTACTTCCCCGATGCCCCAAGATACCAACTGCCTGGGTTTTCAGACCTACTACTGCGCCTGAAGGATGCCTATGACACCAAACGCCAGGAAGTTCAGGAGCAAGGTGTAAAAATTCAAGCCACCTTAGATCAAATGATTCCACCCGTGCTCGATCCGACGCTTGAAGATTTAGACCTCTTACAGGACGCCCGCGAACAGCTAGGACAGCGTTACGATGGACAATATGGTGGTTTTGGTAGCGCACCTAAGTTTCCCACGCCAGCTATTATCGAGCGCCTGATGCGTCACTGGAGTCATAGCAGACGCCGTGGTGAAAATGACAAAGAGGCCTTGGATATGGTCATGACCAGCCTCACACAAATGGCCCGAGGTGGAATTTACGACCATCTTGGCGGCGGTTTTTGTCGTTACTCCACTGATCGGAAATGGATGATTCCCCATTTCGAAAAAATGCTCTATGACAACGGCCAGCTATTGAGTTTGTACAGTGCAGCATTGTCCTTTGGTCCCGATGCATTGTTTCGCGAGGCAGTAGCACAAAGCATAGATTGGCTGGTCAGGGAAATGCTGCACGAACAAGGCGGCTTCTATGCAGCCCAAGATGCAGACTCACAAGGTGAAGAAGGCAAATATTATGTTTGGCGACGCGAACAAGTTAAGCAAACGCTGACCGAGCAAGAATACCTAGTCATAGAAACCTTATACGGACTCGACAAACCCGCTAACTTCGAAAATAAATGGAATTTCCATCGGCACGATTCTTGGCGTTCTGTCGCTGCAAGGTTGTCTTTGCCACAAGACGAGGCTGATCAAATTCTCGCTGATGCCAAACAAAAGCTGTTTAAGTTACGCGAAGAGCGCGTAAGACCTGCCACCGATACTAAAATACTCACCGCTTGGAATGGCCTACTGATAAGAGGTCTTGCGGATGCGGCTGCTCAATTTGACAACCACGAATGGTTGACCGTCGCGCAACGGTGTGTAGATTTTTTACGCTCTGCGTGCTGGCACGACAACACCTTGTATGCCACATGGCAAGACGGCCATAGGAAACACCCGGGATACCTAGACGATTACGCAAATTTACTAGAAGGCTTACTGAGCTTACTCAGCGCTGGATGGAGAGAAGAGGATGCGCGTTTTGCACAACAATTGGCCCGCGCCTTATTAGATAAGTTCTACGACAAAGAAGCGGGCGGCTTTTACTTTACCGAACACGATCACGAGCAACTGATACACCGACCCAAACCCACCATGGACGATGCCCTGCCACCAGGCAACGGTAGCGCAACGCGCGCCTTACTCAGAATCGGTCACTTGTTAGGGCAGGTTGAATACCTCGACGTCGCGCATAAAACGCTGCGCTGGGCGAGGGCGGTAATGGAGCGCGTTCCTGCAGGACATTGCACGCTATTGGGTGCACTAGAAGAAACCGTACATCTGCCTCAATTGGTTATTTTACGCGGCCCTGAGGCTGACATGAAAGCTTGGCAGAAGAGTCTCATCGAAGGTTATACCCCTTGGCGCCACACCTTTGCCATTCCCTATGAAGGTAACGTCACCATCCCTCAACACCTGCCGAAGCTGGTTAGCGCTGAACAGCAAGCGAAGGTCACCGCCTATGTCTGCAGCGGACTTGAATGTTCACTGCCCATCACTAGCATTGAAGATCTCAAAGTCGCGGTGGCGACCAAGTAAGGTCTAGTTCCCGCGCAGCCTTCACATCATCTAGACGCCGTACCGGAGTTGTGTAGGGGGCTTGTTTGACGTACTCAGGGTCTTGTTGAGCTTCTGTTCGAATGGCAATCAACGCGTCAACGTATGCATCAAGTTCCGCCTTGGTTTCTGTCTCGGTGGGTTCAATTAGGAAGCACTCGGGGATCAGCAACGGGAAATACGTTGTTGGTGAATGCACGCCAAAGTCTAACAGGCGTTTGGCAATATCCATGGCATTGACGCCAAGCTCCTTAGCTTCTTTAGCAAAGGTCACTATGAATTCGTGCGTGGCGCGACGATCTGGATAGGCTAACTCGAAACCGGCTTTGGCTAACCGAGCCGCCATATAGTTTGCATTCAACGTGGCATATTCGCCTACTCTATGCATACCCTCCCGACCTAACAATAATGCATAGGCTAGTGCGCGAAGCAGAATGCCCGCATTGCCGGCAAAACCAGACAAGCGACCGATACTGAGTGGCAAGCCCTCCAAATCTACCCAACGATAGTTGTCAGTGTGGTCTTTTGTAACGATAGGTATTGGCAAATATGGCAGCAGGCGCTCTGCTACACCAACGGGACCAGCGCCAGGACCACCACCGCCATGAGGAGTTGCAAACGTTTTGTGCAGATTCATATGCAAGACATCGAAGCCCATATCACCCGGACGAACTTTGCCTAGAATGGCATTCAAATTAGCACCATCGTAGTAGAGTAGACCACCAGCATCGTGAACGGTTGTAGCAATGGCTTCTATTTGTCGTTCGAATACACCGCAGGTAGACGGATTGGTCATCATCAACCCAGCTGTTTGCGGTCCAACGCAAGCCCGCAACGCCTCTAGGTCAACATCACCGCTGCTATCCACAGCAACCTCTGTGACCCGATACCCGCACATGACGGCAGTTGCCGGGTTGGTCCCGTGAGCCGTGCTGGGCACCAATATCTCACTACGCTGATGATCATCCCGGGCTTCATGATAGGCACGTATCATAGCCACTCCAGCGAACTCCCCCTGAGCGCCAGCCATGGGGGTAAGAGATACACCTTGCATACCCGTGACGTCTTTTAAAATCTCCTGGAGCTCATACATACAGGCCATAAAACCCTGACTGGCTATTTCTGGTGCGAGCGGATGTCGGCCTAGGAAGCCAGGTAGGCTGGCGGCTTTGTGCGCTCCTCGAGGATTATATTTCATGGTGCAGGAACCCAGCGGATAAAACTGAGTATCGATGGAAAAATTTTTACGCGATAGGTTCGTGTAGTGTCGAACCGCTTGCAGCTCTGATACTTGAGGTAGCTGTGGTGCTTGTTTGCGTAGCAAATGCTCAGGCAGATCAACTGCGCCTTGTACACCCTGAATTCGTTGTGCATAAGCGCGTCGACCTGGTTGGGAAATATCGAATATGGTATTCATAACTCAACCTCTTGCGTGGCTGAAATCGCTGCTTGCAAGGCATTCACATATGCAGCGATTTCTTCGTCCGTGCGCTTTTCTGTTACTGCCACCAGCAAACCATAATCTAGGTCGTCAACCTGCGCTAAGCCCACGTCCGAGGCAGTTTCCTTTACAAAATCTGCCAAACATAACCCCGCGAGAATGCCCTGTTCGCACATGTGGGCAATCACTTTTCGGGCGTGGATAGGCAATTTGATGGCAAATTCGTGAAATGTGACCGCAGTGAACAACGCTGTCACCCCAGGCAGGCAAAGTAACTTTTCACGAAGATTGCGCGCATTTTGAAGGCTTGCGTGAGCCACATCGGCTAAACCTTGGGGGCCCATAAGACTTAAATATATGGTCCCTGCCGTCACCAGCAGCCCTTGATTGGTGCAGATATTTGAGGTGGCCTTACCTCGACGTATGTGCTGTTCTCGGGCTTGAAGGGTAAGGGTATAGCCTTGCTTGCCATCTACGTCTTGCGTGCGGCCAATGATTCGGCCAGGCATCTGCCGCATTAATTTTTGCCGCGCGCAGAGAAATCCAAAAGAAGGCCCACCAGATGCCATTGGCACACCAAGCGGTTGACCATCTCCACAAACAATGTCGGCACCGCATTCCCCCCACTCGCCCGGAGGCTTGAGTAACGCTAGGGTCATCGGATTAACCACAGCAATGACCAACGCTTGTTGCTCATGCGCCCAGTCTGTGAGGGCGTCTACTTGCTCAAGACAGCCAAAAAAGTTGGGTTGTTGTATGACCAGGGCTGCCGGTGCTGGCTGCATACTCGAAAGTTCTTCTGGCACGACAATGCCGTCCGCTCCCAGAGCCAGGGTGATTAGTTCAACGCCCTGATTTTTGACAATATTTTGACTAGTTTTCGAATAATGTGGATGCACCGAAGCAGCCACCAACACGCGCCTAGATTTGTTCTTTTTGTTGCCACGCAAAGCCATGAGGATGGCTTCAGCAAGACCACTGGCACCGTCATAGACTGATGCATTTGACACATCCATGCCCGTTAGCGCAGCCATCATAGACTGGTACTCATAAATGAGCTGCAAAGTGCCTTGACTGGCTTCAGCTTGGTAGGGTGTGTAGGCCGTCATAAACTCACCTCGGGCGGTAATATCCCATACCGCCGCGGGAATATGGTGATCATAGCTACCGCCGCCCATGAAACAGACATAGCCGTCGTCTTGGTTCGCACGCTGTTGCATGTACTGCAACAAGGCCAGTTCACTCTTGCCTTGCGGGACATGATCGAGTTGCCCGCTGGCCAGGTGCGCGGGAATTTCGTCAAATAAGGCTTCAATGTTCGGTGCACCAATCTCCGCTAACATAGTTTCTACATCGGCTTGGGTGTGAGGCACAAACGGCATGCATATTCTCCCGAGTTCGTTCGAAGTGGCGGCTAATGGTTGAAAAATGTAGTCTCGAAGTGATCTAGCGTTCTAGTGTTCTTCTTCTTCACAGGCTTCTTGATAAGCCTCGGCATCAAGCATGTCTTCTAACTCACCGATGTCATTGGGCTCAATACGAAAAAACCAACCTTCGCCAAACGGGTCCTGATTGACCTTCTCCGGCTCGTCTTCTAACGCGGGGTTTGTGGCGACAACTGTGCCAGATACAGGCGAATAAATATCTGATGCTGCCTTTACAGATTCAACCACGCCGGCCTCATCCCCCGCACTGATTTGTTGGTCTTGCTCGGGAAGCTCGACGTAAACGACGTCTCCGAGCGCATTTTGTGCATGATCCGAAATGCCCACGGTGACACTACCGTCTTCTTCCAAACGCGCCCACTCATGGGTAGACAGATATTTTACTTCTGCAGGGAAATCGCTCATATCCCAGTGCCTTCCTTTATTTCTTCTAGTTTATTTTTTAGTTTGTGTTACGAACATTTGAACTAACTACGCGACGAGTATTTTGCCATTTCGCACAAAAGGCGGCTTCACTATTTCGACTGTTTTTAGTTTGCCTCGAATCTCAACCTGGCATTTTCCGGTTGCAGCCTTTGGTATCCTCGCCAAGGCGATACTGTACTCCAAGGTGGGTGAGTATGTCCCGCTGGTTATGACCCCAGCACCGACTTGAGTGATCACTTTTTGACCATGCCGAAGTATACCTTTGTCGCGCATCACCAGCCCGGTCAATTTCATCGGGCACTTACCCCGTTGAGGTTCGATAGTTTCGCGACCAATGAACATTCGTTGTTGCGGTTCCCAGGCGATAGTCCAACCGATATTTGACGCGAGAGGTGACGTTTCTTCATCAAGGTCTTGGCCGTACAAATTGAGCCCTGCCTCCAGGCGCAGTGTATCCCTCGCACCAAGACCGGCGGGTAAAACTCCTACCGCCACCAGTCGCTGCCAAAGGTGTACGCTCTGATCGCCAGGAAGAATAATTTCTACACCATCTTCACCGGTATATCCTGTTCGCCCGATGAGCCAATCGTTGTGCATCAAGGCATTAAAAGGCTTAAGTGTGTCTATGCCAGCAACGCTCTCAATCTCGCTCAACTTACTCAGGGCGAGAGGACCTTGTATGGCGATCATCGCCAGATCTTGTTCTACATACTGCACGTTGGAGTACTTTGTATCCGACGTCGCGTGCTGGTTGAACCATGCCAGAACTTTGTCTCGCGTCGAAGCATTAACCACACACCGGTAACCTGTTGGCATTTGGTAGACAATGAGGTCGTCGATTACCCCACCTTGCTCATTAAGCATGGCACTATACAAAGCCGCGTATAAAACAAGTTTATCAACGTCATTGGCGAGCAGCCGTCGCAGAAAAGGCTTTGCCCCCTCTCCTGTGACATCAATAACTGTCATATGAGATACATCAAACATACCTGCTGCAGTGCGCACGGCAATGTGCTCTTCAATTTGCGAACCATAGTTCACCGGCATTGACCATCCTGCAAAGTCCACCATCTTGCCGCCAGCTAAGAGGTGTTGCTCATATAGGGGTGTTTGAAGGGGCGTTTGACTACTCATTTTCACTACTTAGATAATTGACTATTAATTTCCTTGCGCGATGGGTCCTAACCCCATGGCCTCCCGCATCACCTGCTGTTTGATGCCATGCAGCGCGTTAAACGCTTGAATACCCATATTTCTCAATAGCGTCACACCAGGATTTGGGTTGCCATATGTTTTTTGCAACAATTCCAACATCCGTATCATGCTCGCCGATCGCTGAGCGCGTTGGCGCACAAAGCGCTGCCATATACCTGGTGTTGCCAAGTCTAGCCCATGGTTCGCGACCCCCAACAGTCCTCGAACATCTTCTATGCCAACATTTACACCTAAACCTGCCAAAGGATGGACCACACGCATCGCATCTCCGATCAGTAGTGCTCGCGAGTGCGGCAAACAAGATTTCACACTCTGTTGGATGAGTGGAAAACACAGCCTTTGATCTACAGCAATAATATCACCTAGGCAGTGCTCGCTAGCGTGAGTGATGTCGGCACAAAACTCTGCTTCACTCATACGCTGCCGCAACCGCGCCTTATTTGGTGACTGGGACCAAACTACCGAGACGGTATGTTCGTCTTGTGCAGGTAACAATGCCAAAGGGCCATCAGTACCAAAACGCTGCCAGGCTGTATGCTGATGAGGTTTCTGGGTTTTCACCACCGTGGCGAGTGCAACTTGATTTACCTGGGTTTCATCGACGCTCACATTCAGCACGCGACGCACGAATGACTGAGCGCCGTCCGCCGCAACAACAAAGTTATATTGCGCCTCGTTACCGTCAGCAAAGGCAATGGACACTACCTTGCTCGATAATGCGCCAAAGTCGGCTCGAGAAATTTCACCGAGCCTAACGTCAATATTCTGCTGCGAATGGAGTTGCTGCCATAGCTTGCACAGAAGGGGGCTTACTTCCACCAACCAGCCTAATTCTTGACGCCCGACTTCTGCAGCGGTGAAGTCCAGCTGGCCCATACCCCATTGTTCCCAGACGTGCATGCAACGATAGGGGGCACTTACAAAACTATCCCACGCACCGAACTTTACGAGCATCTGTTGGGACGCCGGAGACAAAGCAACATGACGAATATCCACATCAAATCTGCCGCGGGTAATTTTTGGCTCTTGTCTATCAACCAAGGTCACAGCATAGCCATTGTTGGCCAGCCCTAATGCCGCCACGCACCCAACAATACCTCCGCCCAGCACCAATATTCGATTTTCATCAGCCCTACTCATTAGTGCGCAGCCGACATGAGCTGTTCAATCTCAACGGGGTCTTTGGGAATAGCATTTGACAACACTTCACAGCCTGTTTTGGTAATAAGGATATCGTCTTCTATACGCACTCCTAGCCCACGATACTTATTCGGTAGATGTTTCGTGGTTTGATTACGTGGCAGGTAAATACCCGGCTCAATGGTGAGCACCATGCCGGGCTCAAGTTCGCGCCAATGATCTTCGATGCGATAGTCGCCAACGTCATGAACATCAATGCCAAGCCAATGGGAAGTTTTGTGTGGACAAAAGACCCGATAACTTTCATCTGCGATGATGGTGTCAATGTCGCCACTGATTAGACCAAGCACGAGCAACCCTTCAACCATCACTCTCAATGCCGCCTCATGTGGCGCATTAAAATGCTCGCCAGGGTGACATTTGTTGATGGCGGCACAATTGGCTTCTAACACAATGTCATATATAGCCCGTTGGCTGGCACTGAATTTTCCGTCTACGGGAAATGTTCGGGTGACATCCGCAGCGTAATGTTGGAACTCACAACCGGCATCAATGAGGACAAGATCGTTCTTCTTTAAGGTTGCGGTGTTCTCAATGTAGTGCATGACACAGGCGTTGTTGCCGCTGCCTACAATACTTGGATAGGCCGAATGCCGGGCGCCATTGCGCATAAACTCGTAGATTAACTCTGCCTCTAGCTGAGCTTCGGTCATGCCGGGCACACACACTTTCATTGCGCGCAGATGGGCCCCAGCGGTTATTTGTGCCGCCTGGCGCATGAGCTTTAATTCTTTTGTCGACTTGTAGAGGCGTTGTTCATGCAAAAGATGTTTGAGTTCAACAAATTCTCCAGGCGGGTTCGCACCTCCAGCTTCACGCTTTCTAATATCTGCGACCCAACCCAATAGCCTGGTATCAAATTCTGGATACTCGCCCAGAGTAATGTATATGCGTGTCTTATCTTCAAGCAACCCGGGTAAAATATCGTCTAAGTCAGCGTAAGGGAAGGCATCATCAACGCCTAACATCTGACTGGCTCGCTCTGGCCCCATGCGTTCTCCATCCCACTTTTCTGCTAACGGATCACGCTCGGCACAAAAGAGAATCTCTTCGCCATGGGTTCTGCCCGGCGTCAGAATCAACAATGCGCCCGGCTCTAAAAAGCCACTGAGATAGTAGAAATCGCTGTCTTGGCGAAATAGGTATTGCACATCTCGATTGCGTCGAGCGGTCATCGCAGAGGGAATCACCGCGATAGACCCCGGCGACATCATGCTCATCAAGTGTTGACGGCGTTTCTTAAACTCCAACCTAGTGTCCTGTCTGATTAATTCGTTGAATTCAGAGTATGCAGAGTCGTCAAGTATAAGGCATGGTCCCGCCGCGAATGTATATACCTTCGCAAGGGCCATAACGCAATAATTGGCGACTCTGCACACTCCCTACGGGCGCTCCCCAAAAGGTCTATGGCCGCGTTGCACCCCTGGGTAAGGTGCTCTACATTACCTGCGGACTGCGTCTTACCACAGACCTTTTGCAAAGCGCTGAATTTGAACGAATTAGTCAGGCAGGACACTAGCGCTGAGCATAAACACAGCCATGGATTCTTCGCCAATTTCCATGGATGGAAAGCTGTTAACAATATCTGGATAGTCAGGCCGGTATTTATCCATGTAGGCCTGCAAAATAGGTTCCCGACTGCTCTGGACACTACTTGCCGTCATCGCATAGGTTTTGTCTTCTATGCGAATGCGTACATCACCATTTCGACCGAGCAATGACACCCAGCCACTGTCCTTAGATCCCACCACATAAAGCTGTTTGTCTACCTGGATAACCCAAATAATCACAACTCTGGGTAACGTTCCTTGCGCTTCTAGCTGAATCTCGTGGATTGAGGAGGTATCAAACCACTCATCGGGCACACTTGTTTGGGCACCGCCAATAAAAAAACCAGGCATGGGGCCTATCGGTGCTATCGCGGCTAGCACAAGTAATATAACAACAATACTAGGCACTAGAATTTTGAGTATCTTCATAACAACTCTCTTTGATTATTCTCTAGAGTAGCAATAAAACATACCTATCAACAAACTGGCAGCAAGTTCGTGTCAGTTCGCACTTTGCCAGCCAGTCGGGCAAACTAGCGATGAAATACTAACCCCATCATTCAATTCCCAAGAGGCCTTTATGAAAGGAACAGTTCACTACGAAGTGCGCGACAACATCGCCCTTATGACCATAGACAACCCACCGGTTAACCCGCTTTCGTCTGGCGTGCGCCAAGGCATGTTTGATGGTATTGCCAAAGCTCTGGCAGACAATCAGGTAGCAGCTGTGATACTGACAGGTGAAGGGCGGGCGTTTATCGCCGGTGCAGACATCTCCGAATTTGGTGGTGCATCTGCGGGACCAGGCTTACATGAGTGCATAAACGCACTAGAAGCAAGCACTAAGCCTGTCATCGCAGCCATAAATGGCACTGCTTTTGGTGGCGGCTTAGAGGTGGCGTTGTGCTGTCATTACCGTGTCATCGCCGCCACCGCACAAGTGGGTTTACCAGAGGTCAAATTGGGTTTGCTGCCTGGTGCGGGAGGCACCCAGCGACTACCGCGCTTGGTAGGGGCGCAGAAAGCACTAGACTTCATGCTCTCTGGGGACGGTGTTCCGGGACCTATGGCCTATGAATTAGGCATCGCTGATGAGCTGGCACAGGGGGATTTAGTCGAAGCGGCTATTAATTTCGCCAACAACATCATCGCCAAGGGTTCACCGGTTCGACGTATTCGCGACGAAGACGGCAAATTACTGGCGGATCGCGGGAATACAGAAATTTTCGACCAAGCACGCAAAACCGCAGCCCGCAAGATGCGTAAGCGCTTTGCACCAGAAATGATCATCCAGTGTGTAGAAGCAGCAGTTAACCTAGGCGACTTCGACGCAGGCATGAAAGTAGAGGCAGAGAATTTCAGCAAATGCCTCAAGCATCCACAACGCGAGGCGCTCATTCATATGTTCTTCTCTGAACGAGAAGTGGCCAAGATTCCTGATGTTCCCCGCGACACTGCCAGTCAGGATATCGCACAAGCCGCGGTAATAGGTTGCGGTACCATGGGTGGTGGAATATCGATGTGCTTTCTCAATGTTGGCATTCCGGTCACGGTACTCGAGTTGAATCAAGAGGCACTAGATCGCGGCATAGGCGTCATTCAGCGCAATTACGATATACAAGTGCAGCGTGGTCGCATGAGCGAAGCGCAAGTTAAGCAGCGCATGGGTATTCTTACTGGCACTACAAACTACGAAGACTTGAACACTGCAGACGTGGTCATTGAGGCAATCTATGAAAACATAGATGTAAAGGTAGAAACCTTTAAGAAAATGGAAGCCGTGGCCAAACCAGGCGCTATCTTAGCCAGCAACACTTCAGGTTTAGATTTAGACAAAATGGCCGCAGCGACCAGCCGTCCTGAATCGGTCATTGGTTTACACTTCTTCAGCCCTGCCAACGTGATGAAATTGTTAGAAGTAGTTCGTGGTGAGAAATCTAGCGCTGAAACCATCGCCACATCCATGAAGCTTGGCAAACGTTTAAAGAAAGTCGCTGTTCTGTCGGGTAACGCGCCCGGGTTTATAGGCAACCGGATGTTGGCAGGCTATACGCGCCAGGCAGGCGAAATCATCTTGCAAGGCGCCACACCTTATCAAGTTGACAATGTCATGTTAAATTTTGGTATGCCGATGGGTCCATTCCAAATGAATGATTTGGTCGGCTTGGACCTGGGTTGGCGTGCGCGCCAGCTCGCTGGCGTTAAACCTGAAGACGTCCCTATCACCGCTCGCGTGGCTGACAAGTTATGCAACATGGAACGCTTCGGACAAAAAACTAGCCGGGGGTTCTATATCTACCCTGAAGGCAGCAGAGCTGGACAAGCGGACCCGGAGGTGGTTGAAATTGTAGAGCAAACATCGGCTGAGCTGGGCATTACCCGGCGCGAAATCGCTGACGAGGAGGTGTTAAAGCGCTGCCTCTATCCGCTCATTAACGAAGGCGCACGCATCCTCGAAGACGGCATAGCCATCCGACCTTGCGACATCGATGTTGTCTATATCAACGGCTACGGCTTCCCTGAAGTTACTGGCGGACCTATGTTCTGGGCTGACCAACAAGGTCTCGATACCATTCTTGGCGACATTAAAAACTTCGGCGAGGAATATGGTGGCGACGTATGGAAGCCTGCACCTTTGCTCGAAAGACTTGTGGCGCAAGGTAAGGGGTTTGGTAGCCTGCAAGAATAAAGACAAACTTGCAGCCTTTTACTTTTTTGGACTTGCCGGTTAAGGCTCCCAGCTCTATTGCTGGGGGGTTGAGGCTTGCAACCCTCCTTGGCTGCATAGTTTTTCTCGGCCCTTTACTATTTGCAGGGCTCGCCTTCGCACATGGTGTTGCGGAAAGTGATGCGAATTTCATAAAGAGCCAACACGGCTTTCAGTTCTGGCCTTACTTTTACTTAGGTGCTAAGCACATGGTCACCGGATACGATCATTTGTTGTTTCTCGCTGGAGTAATTTTCTTCTTGTATCGGCTGCGCGATATCGGCGTGTATGTAACCTTGTTTGCGATAGGCCATAGCCTCACCCTCATATGCGGGGTTTGGTTCGACATTCCAGCAAACGCCTATCTCATCGACGCAGTTATCGGACTGTCCGTCGCCTATAAAGCTTTTGAGAACATCGGCGGCTTTGACCGCCTAGGCTGGCAAATTAATACCAAAACGGCAGTTTGGGTATTCGGCCTATTTCACGGCTTTGGGTTAGCCACCAAGCTACAAGAGCTTGAACTTTCAGCGGATGGATTATTAGGTAATTTGGTGGCCTTCAACATTGGTGTGGAAGCAGGACAACTAACAGCACTGATTGGCATTGTTGCTGTAATGAACCTATGGCGATATACCGCCCGCTTCGCCGCTCAGGCTATGATTGCAAACAGTGCACTCATGGCGAGCGGTTTTGTGCTGATTGCCTACCAACTTACCGGCTACTACTTCAGCTCACTTGTCTAATGTCTAGCTGAG
>JAADHW010000220.1:9571-23083 GCA_013151695.1 Gammaproteobacteria bacterium | reverse complement strand
GAAAGCCAATGGTATCTCCTTGGTACATATTGAGAGTTTCACTGGGCAAAAAATTCATCCCCGGGCTGCCAACAAAATGCCCAACAAATTCGTGCTGGGGGCATTGGTATATTTCCGTGGGTGTACCTGTTTGCAATATCCCATGTTCGGTTAGCACAGACACCTTATTCGCAAAGGTGAGGGCCTCGGTTTGATCGTGGGTGACATAAATCATGGTGACACCCAAATCGGCTTGGGCCTTTTTTAGCACCTGTCGTAAACGCCACTTCACCTGGGGTTCAACTGCGGTCAGCGGCTCATCCAGCAATACTAACGAAACATCAGGTCGAACCAGCGCCTTGGCCACGGCGGTTAACTGTTTTTCGAACAAAGATAGCTGCGGTGGCTTCTTATCAAGCAAGCCCTCTAGCGCAAATTCAGCAGCTATGTAGTCGATCCGCTGCTGTCTATTTGCCTTGGACATGCGCGCATTACGCAACGGGAAAAGAAGATTGTCCGCCACGGACAAGGCCTCGTATAACACTGGAAACTGAAATACCTGGGACACATTGCGCGCATAACCTGTACGCTTAGAAACATCTTTACCGTCGAATAGGACTCGTCCAGAAGTGGGTGATAACAAGCCAGACAACAAATTCAGCAGGGTTGTTTTACCCGCTCCAGAAGCGCCAAGTAGGGCATGCGCCTCACCTTGCGCCACGGACAAATTAATATCCGCCAAGGTGTCAAGACTCGCACCAGGATATCGATAGCTCAGCTTATCTAAGGTGATTACCGACATGAACTAGTGGCCCAACAAGCTAAGATTGATGGACCACTAAAAATGTACCACGTCGTTCTTTCGTACAAAGAGATTCACTTTTTCTCCAACGGCAACTTCCAACATACCACGATGCCTAAGTACCCACGCCACATCATCAACCATACCATGCACAAACGACTCATCCCCATTGGTCTCAAAGGCAGTAACTGTCATCAAAAGTTCTAGTTCGGAATCCTGCGTTGATTGTAAATATACGTGCTCTGGACGAACCGCACTGCCCGCACTTTGGCTACGCCATTGATTCACCATGGGATCTGCCATAAGGCTCATCGCAGCAAGACTTTGTGGGTTTTGGTAAACCTGCATCGGCGTACCTGCCTGTAGCTTTCTGCCATTTTCAAGCATGATCACTTGATCACCCAAGGCAAATGCATCAGCGCAATCACTGCTGGTGTATATCACCACAGTGTTTGACCCCTCCAACAAACCCCGTAACTCCCCGGCCAACGCTTCTCGAAGTTTAAAATCAAGGTTCACCAACGGTTCATCCAACAACAACACTCGAGCTTCCTTAGCCAGGGCTCGTGCAATGGCAACTCGCTGCTGCTGCCCTCCTGATAGTTCGCCCGGATAGCGCTCAAGCAACGTCTCAATGCGTAATTTTTCCGCCAACGCAAAAACCTTGTCTGCACAAAGCTGCCGCGCAGCCGCCCGCGAACCGGTTCTCTTGGCAGCGATTATCGGCGAGGCAATATTCTCAAATACGGTAAGATTGGGATAATTCACAAATGCTTGATAAACCATGGCTACTGGTCTTTGGCGCGGGCCCTTGGTGTTGAGCAATTCTCCGTCTAACAACACATCGCCAACACCTTGCGTAGTTAAGCCGGCGATGAGCCGACACAAGTTAGTCTTGCCAGAAAGATTTCGTCCCAGTACAACCGCTATTTCACCTGCCTGGAAAATTTGATCGAAGCCTTGCCAGGAATCATCGTCTAGGTTGACTTGATTCAGCTTCACATTTTTAACTTCTAGCATGTTTGAATTCGTAGACTCGCGGCATTTAGGGGTACACGCTATCATGCAATATCACTTCGTTACCAATGCTAGGACCTAATGAATCGTCCAAACTCTGATTCAACAAAACCGCACCCAGGAAAATCAAGTTTAACCGAAGATCCTATCCCAGCTTCCATCTCGCCCACAAAACCCAGCCGGGGTGAAAAGGGCCAAATTGCCCATCCAGCAGCCATCGAACATGGCCTGCGCTTGAAGAAAAAGTTTTATGCAGTAGGCGAACATGCCTGGTGCTTAGTGGGTAATGGCCTTTCTAACCAAACCTTTGTCAAAGCACCCCAGGGCATCATTGCCATAGACACCGGTGAATGCGTAGAAGAGATGCATGCGGCTTTACAAGAACTAAGAAAACACTGCAAAGACCCTGTGGTTGCAGTCATCTATACACATTTTCACTACATCGGCGGCACCCGCGCCATTGTTGATGAAGCCCCAACCCAGCCCTTAGAGATTTACGGCCACGGTGGTATCGGCGATAACCTGAAGCGATTTGGTGGTGAGATAGCACCAAAATCTGATCGTGGAATTGTGCATCAATTTGGCATCATGTTGCCTGATGAGGGCCAGGATGCACTTTTGCACTGCGGCTTAGGACCCTTCTATCGTAACCAGGAGCATGCGCCTTTTACGCCAGGTTATGTCCCTGCACAACAACACATTACACAAGCCAGCAGTTTCAGTATTGGCGGCTTACAGGTCGATATCACCCCCGCCCCATCCGACGCAACAGACTCCCTAACCATCTGGTTCCCAGAATTGAGCCTATGCGTTAACAATCTTGTTTGGCCAAGCCTGTTTAACATTTACGCCATTCGTGGTGAAGAATATCGCGACCCTCGAATTTTGCTCCAAGGTCTTGATCACATTTACAGCCTAAAACCCGACGCATTAATCGGTACCCACGGCCCACCCCTAAGCGGAACCAGGCTAGGTGAAAATATCGCCCTGTATCGCGACGCCATTCAATTTATTTGGGATCAAACAGTACGTGGCGCTAATCAAGGCAGTTCTTTGAGCGAGCTCACTGAGCAGGTACAGCTGCCCAAATTATTTGACGACAACTACCTCACAAGTCAGTTGTACGGATTAGTAGAGCACCATGTTCGCCAAATTTACGGGGGCCTATTTGGCTGGTTTGATGAGGATGAAAGTACACTATTTCCGCTACCTAGACGTTCTCGCCATACCAAGCTGATTGCAGGATTTGGCGGCGCTAACACTGTTCGCCAAGCGGTTCGAGACGCGCTTAAAGCTGCAGATTATAGATGGGCACTCGAACTAGTCAGTTGGCTGGTGCACAGTGAAGATTGCACCCCTGCTGATCAACGGCTACTCGCCAGTGTTCTACGTGCCATTGCCCAACACACCACCTCTGCAAACATTCGTAATTGGGCTCTCACTCGCGCTCTTGAGCGGGAAGGCGAAATCGATCTAAGCCGACATCGTGTTCATCGCTTCAGGAAAAGGGCTGTATTGAACGCCAGCCCCATTCAATTTGTACCTGTGCTACGGGTGCTACTCGACCCGCAAAAGGCTTTAGGAATAGACACCACGATCGCCTGGCACTTCGCCACTGGCGAGCGCATCGGTTTACACATACGTCACTGTGTCGCCGTGGTGACCAACGGCGAGGAAGCAGACTTGATACTGGGCATGAGTCATGAAACCTGGGCTGATATCTTGACCAACAGCACAACCCTGGACCACGCCACATCTGCGGGGCTAGTCTCGGTGCAAGGCGATCAGCAGCAGCTCTCTCTCGCACTGAGCAGTTTTGACCATCCCGCTTTGCAAAGTTCGACATAGATATCACCCAGCGTAGATTCCCGACCCAGAACACCGCATCGGCCAACTGATTACATTCTTAAATGGAATATATTGGTTTTCAACGATTCCTTTTTATTAATCGACGAGCACTGCTAACTTTCGCGCCCGTTTCCAATTAGTTATACGTCGAGGGTAATGACATGTCAGCTTATCTAGATGAAATCGAGCGCTTACGCACCCAAATTCAAGGCAAGGACGAATGGAGTGCCATTAATCCTGAATACACTGTTCGAATGAAGCACCAGAATCGCTTCAAGACTGGCTTGGAAATAGCGCAATTTACTGCAGATATCATGCGTAGAGACATGGCTGCCTATGATGGCGATACCAGCAAATACACTCAATCTCTGGGCTGCTGGCATGGTTTTATTGCCCAGCAGGTAATGATGGGCGTCAAGCGCCATCAAAAGACCACTGAACGCAGCTATATTTACCTCTCAGGCTGGATGGTCGCCGCACTACGTTCGAAATTTGGTCCACTGCCTGACCAAAGTATGCACGAAAAAACGACAGTTTCTGATTTGATCGAAGAGATATACACCTTCCTCAAACAGGCAGATGCCCGCGAATTACGGCACATCTTCGTTGAACTAGATGAAGCCAACGAAAAGGGCAACAGCACCGACAGCATCATCCAACGCATTGACAACTACGAAACCCACGTCGTGCCTATCATTGCAGATATTGACGCAGGTTTTGGTAACGAAGAGGCGACCTATCTGCTTGCCAAGCGCATGATCGAAGCTGGTGCGTGTGCGATACAAATTGAAAACCAAGTTTCCGATGCCAAACAATGTGGCCACCAGGCTGGCAAGGTCACCGTGCCACACGAAGACTTCGTTTCGAAAATTAACGCTGTTCGCTATGCATTCCTTGAATTGGGTATCGACAACGGCATCATTGTGGCGCGCACTGACTCTCTTGGTGCTGGGCTTACACAAAAGATACCAATGTCTATCGCTCCGGGCGATTTAGGCAGCAAATATAATGCTTTCTTAGATACTGAAGAAGTACACGATATTAGCGAACTAAGTGATGGCGACATCACCATCCATCAAGATGGCAAACTGGCCAAGCCGAAGCGCCTGGATAACGGACTTTATGCGTTCAAAGAAGGCACTGGTGTTGACCGCGTGGTGCTCGATTGCATTACCAGCCTAGAACACGGTGCGGACCTATTGTGGATTGAAACCGAACGTCCCAACGTTTCCCAAATCGCCGAGATGGTTAACGCCATTCGTAAAGTTCGGCCTGAGGCTAAATTGGTTTACAACAATTCACCATCCTTTAATTGGACTCTGAAATTTCGCGAACAGGTATACAACGAATGGAAAGATGCGGGCAAAGATGTTTCTGCATACCCAGACCCTGCTGACACCAAGGGTATGATGGACGCTACACTGGACAACTCTGAATTGGCTCAAGAAGCCGACCGTTTGGTGCAAAGTTTCCAAGCAGATGGGGCCCGTGAAGCAGGAATTTTCCACCATCTGATCACTCTACCTACGTACCATACCGCTGCTTTATCAACAGATACGCTTACCGGCGGCTACTTTGGTGACTTGGGCATGCTGGCGTACGTAAGAGATGTACAACGTCAAGAAATTCGCAACGATCTAGCGGCTGTAAAACACCAAGATCTAGCGGGATCAAATGTCGGCGACGATCACAAAGAGTACTTCTTGGGTGAAAAAGCCCTTCTCGCTGGTGGTACCGCAAATACAATGAATCAATTCTGATCATTATATTTCGAACCTAAGCGTTAAAAGGCGGTATATACCGCCTTTTTTATTCCCTCATTTATGTCCTTCTCCTCGCGTCAGCAGCCCAACCTTGATAGATTTATAGCCTGCCCGCGGGGGCGCGGGGGAAACAAGAAATGAACGACACCAATACACCTTCACTGCAAGCAGTGGTGGCGGACTTGCTTGACGAAGGAGACGAGCTGTACGGGCTGTTACGCGATATCGATACCAGCATTTGGACACAACATTCTACTTTTAAAAATTGGTCCGTATGGGATGTGGTTGCCCACCTGCATCTTTCAGATCACTTGGCACTGAGCAGCATATCGAGTGCAGAAAAATTTCACCGCTTACTCGCAGAGTTGCGTGCGGGCAACTTTACAGCTCAATGGTTGAGTACAAACGGTCACTCGTTCACCGGACCACAACTCTTGGAGCGTTGGCATGACATGTTTATTGAACTTTGCACTGCGCTGAACGAGGCTGACCCAGAACAACGGTTCGTCTGGGTAGGACCCGGAATGAAGGCGCGCATGCTCGCCACGGCACGACAAATGGAAACTTGGGCCCACGGCTGGGAAGTCTATGATCTGATAGGCAAGCAACGAACTCATGCCGCGCGCCTTAAAAATATCGCTACTATTGGCGTTAAAACCTTTGGCTGGACATTCAGCAACCGCAAATTACCGGTACCCGACATCATACCTTACGTCAGCCTTATCGCACCTGATGGAGGGCAATGGCAATGGAACGACATAAATACCGCACATCGTATCGAGGGTGACGCGGTAGAGTTTTGCCAAGTGGTCACCCAAGTGCGCAATATTGCCGACACCTCACTTAGGGTCGAAGGCGACAACGCTGCCGCGTGGATGCAAATCGCACAATGTTTTGCGGGGCCACCCCAAGAGCCGCCCGCAGTTGGAATTCGATTCAAACTAAACCCCAAGGAGCAAAAATGAAATTACAACTTATAAAGTCGCTTGGGCTGGCCAGCCTAATCACTCTGTCTGCCAGTTCGTGTGCCAGTGAGCCGCTCTCGCAAAATGCCACTGCACCATTGTTGGAGGGTATTGGTCCACTCCACTTCCCCATCAGTACCGAAGTGCCTCTCGCCCAGCAGTATTTTGATCAAGCCTTGACCTTAGCCTTCGGCTTCAACCATGCGGAAGCTGCTCGTTCATTCGGCGAAGCTGCCCGTTTAGATCCCACTTGCGGTATTTGTTATTGGGGTACTGCCTTAGCCTTGGGTCCAAATATCAATGCACCCATGATGGAGGAAGCGATCACACCAGCCTGGCAAGCACTACAACAAGCACTGGCACTTAGAAAATTTGAGAATAAAAAAGAGCAGGCCTATATCGACGCCTTGGCCAGTCGATATAGTGAAGACGGTGAAGAGCGTTATACCTTAGATCTTCTCTATGTGGGTGCAATGGCAGGTCTGGTAGACAAATTTCCGCAGGACCTTCATGCACGAACCCTTCACGCCGAGGCCATCATGGATTTAATGCCCTGGGAATATTGGAAAGATGATGGTTCACCCGCCAACCCACACACCTTAACCTTAGTCAGCGAGCTAGAACACGTCTTGCAGCTAGACCCTATGCATCCTGGCGCCAACCATCTGTATATACATGTGATGGAACGTTTCGAACCTAAAAAGGCCGAAAGTGCCGCTGATCGATTGGGACCGCTGGTACCCGTGGCAGGCCACCTTGTACATATGCCATCACATATCTATCTGCGGGTCGGACGTTATGCAGATGCTGTGGAAGCAAATTCCAAGGCATCTTTTGCTGATGAAGATTACATTGCGCAATGTAATGCCCAAGGTATGTATCCAGCTGCATACTACCCCCACAACATACATTTCTTGTGGTACTCCGCCATGATGGAAGGCCGCAAAACCTTGGCGATAGAAAGCGCACTAAAATTGGCCCAGCGCGTCCCGGTGGATATGGCGAGACAAATGGGTGCGTTGCAAAGTTATTTCGCCGTCCCAGTTTACACCTATGTGCGATTCGGCATGTGGCAAGAAGCATTAGACCTACCAGAACCCGCGCAAGGATTACCTTTCGCCCAGGCCATGTATCACTACGGACGCGGCTTGGCATTTGCCGCCTCGGCAAACATTCCTGCGGCTCAAATCGAACTTAAGAAACTAGAAGAACTTGCAGCATCTTCTGAACTGCAAAACATGGTTGTGCGACGCCCAGATACGGTCAATGTGTTAACCAACATAGCCAAGGCATTGGTCGAGGCTCGCATCTATCGTCAACAAGAAGATGCACCAGCAGAACTTGCTGCTCTATTGAAAGCGGTACAGCAGCAGGATATCTTGCCATATTCAGAACCACCATTGTGGCATTATCCGGTAAGGCAAACCCTAGGCGAAGCACAATATCGTGCAGGCGACTACGCTGCTGCGCAACAATCGTTCATGCAAGATTTGCAGCATTTTCCAAAAAACCCTTGGTCACTCTATGGCTTAGAACAAGTTGTTGAACAACAACGAAAACATGCGTGGCGTAACGCCGATATTGATCCTATCGTTAGTTGGTAACGCTTCATATTGAGGAGAAGTGAATGAAAGTAGTAGACGCCATTGCCCATGCAATGAAAGCCGAAGGGGTAGACGTGTTGTTCGCCTACCCAGTGAACCCTTTGATCGAAGCAGCAGCCAAGATAGACATACGTACGATTATCGTACGCCAAGAACGAATAGGTCTACACATGGCAGACGCCTATTCTCGTTTGTCGTCTGGGGATAAGATTGGTGTTTTTTGCATGCAACACGGCCCGGGTGCTGAAAACGCCTTCGGCGGTGTTGCCCAAGCCTATTCGGAGTCTGTACCCATATTGGTCATCCCTGCCGGGTTCCCACGACGCCTTGCCCACTACTACCCCAATTTTAATTCCACTCTTAACATGCAGCACATTACCAAGTGGGCCGAACCGATCACTATGGGTAAGGCAGCGCCCGAAGTTTTACGACGCGCGTTTTTCCAGCTAAGAAATGGTCGACCAGGTCCAGTGTTGCTCGAGGTACCCGTAGACGTCTTTGGCGAAGAAGTGCCTGACAGTTGGCAATATGTACCCAGCTTTTCCGCCAAAACAGCACCTGCACCCGTTGATTTAGAAAAAGCTGCAAAAGTCCTCGCTGGCGCAAAGTGCCCGGTTATTTATGCAGGCCAAGGGGTTCACTATGCAAAGGCTTGGCCGGAATTGAAACACCTGGCTGAAACTTGGAACATTCCGGTAACAACAAGTATCGAAGGCAAGAGTGCTTTCCCCGAAGATCATCCGTTATCCTTAGGTAGCGGCGGCCGCGCCAACCCCCGCCCGGTGAAACACTACTTAGAAGCCGCAGATGTTATATTCGGCATAGGTTGTAGTTTTGCCTTAACAGGTTTTGGCGTGCAAATGCCTAAGAACAAGACCATTATTCACGCCACCTTAGACCCCATGGACTTAAACAAAGACGTAGCAGTTCAATATGGGCTTATAGGCGATGCAAAACTCACCCTCGCCGGCCTGCATAGTGCCATGGATGGGCTAGATCGAACCAACGCCGAAGCTCGCACCCAGCAATTCGAACATATCGCAGAGCTGAAGAATGCGTGGTTGAGCGAATGGATGCCAAAACTAACCAACAACGAAGCCCCGATCAATCCATATCGGGTCATATGGGAACTCAACAACCTAGTCGACAAAGCTCAGACTGTGATCACACATGACGCGGGAAGCCCTCGAGATCAGACCACACCATTCTGGGAGTCCACTTCGCCCCTTTCTTATATTGGTTGGGGCAAGACAACTCAGCTAGGCTACGGTTTAGGTTTGGCCATGGGCGCGAAGGTAGCAGAGCCCAATAAATTGTGCATCAACGTGTGGGGTGATGCAGCCATTGGCTTCACCGGCATGGATTTCGAAACAGCAGTACGAGAACGCATCCCAATTCTTTCGATCCTGTTCAACAACTTTTCCATGGCCATCGAAATACCGATCATGCCGGTATCCCAAGAAAAATATGGCGCCATCGAAATATCTGGTCACTATGCAGATATGGCCAAAGCTTTTGGTGGATACGGAGAACGCATCACCGATCCCAACGATATTGTAGCCGCCCTACAGCGTGGTATCGAAGCCACAAAGAGCGGGAAACCGGCACTACTTGAGTTTATTACTGATCAAGAAATAACAATTTCTAACGAATAACCGAACAATTGTCCTTAAAAGAGAGCGTTAGCACTATGCAAAGTAAAGCAGTCACCCTAAAACAGCGACCTGTGGGCATGCCACAAAAAAGCGATTTTGATATTATCGAGGTCAATGTCCCGGAACCCGTTGATGGCGAGATTCAAGTTCAAAATCTATCTATGTCAGTTGACCCGTACATGCGTGGCCGCATGGTCGATCGCAAATCATATGTGCCGCCATTTCAAATAGGTGAAGTTCTCTCCGGAGGCTGTATTGGTCGGGTCGTACAATCGAATCACGCAGATTTTTCTGTAGGTGATCACGTCACCAGCCATCATGGCTGGCGAGAATCTTATACCGCAGGTGTTGAAAACATAGAGCGCGTGGGTCACATTGTGGCGGATCCTTCTGCCTACCTTGGCGCCATAGGCATGCCAGGAATGACAGCCTATGTTGGGTTATTGGAAGTTGGCGCTCTAAAAGAAGGAGAAACTGTTTTCGTTTCTGGTGCCGCGGGTGCAGTGGGCAGCATTGTTGGTCAAATCGCAAAATTGAAAGGATGTCGTGTCATAGGCAGTGCCGGCAGCCAAGAGAAAGTGGACCTTCTCACCAGCGAACTCGGTTTTGACTACGCCTTCAACTATAAGGACGGAAATATTTTGAACCATCTTCGCGAGAGCGCACCAGATGGACTCGACGTGTATTTCGATAATGTCGGCGCAGATCATCTACAAGCCGCGATCATGCATATGCGCCCTTTCGGCAGAATTCCACTGTGCGGGGCGATTGCCTTATACAATGACACCGAGCCGAGACCCGGCCCTAACAATTTGACCATGGCTATCGGCCTGGGATTAACCTTACGCGGTTTTATTGTTAGCCACTTCAACCACCTAGCTGCCGATTTTCGGCGCGACATGGAAAACTGGGTTACAAGTGGCCAGATCAACTACAAAGAAACAATCTACAACGGCATTGATCAAGCGCCCGATGCGTTTATCGGTTTGTTCACCGGGGCAAACACAGGCAAGATGATCGTAAATTTCTAATTTTACTTGCGTTGGCTCAACATCCCCGTTAGGATGCTGCGCCAAATCCAATCCGACAGGAGGCGACAATGATGATTATCGATAACAAGGCAAATATACAAATGCCGGGTACTCATTCTGCCTCTGGTAGTCACTCCCGTGTCGGATGTTATCTATCGGTTACCGCCCACTAGGCACCGATACATAAAAGACTTAGCGGATTCCTCCGCTAGGTCTTCCCTCACATAACTCCAAGCAGACCGGTACTCGGACCGTCAGGCGTTCGGCTATCTGCCGTCTCTTATTTGGATTGGATTGGATTGTAAAATTAATGAACACGACCACTGTCGAATCAACGGCAGATAACACGGGAATAGCTGGCCTTTGGAGAAATACCAAAGGTCAGCGGTTTCGCTACACCTGCGCAATACTGGCCATGGCTCTCACCAATCTGTGTATGTTTGGCGCGCCCATCATTGCTGGTCATGCAATCGATGTGATAATACAAAACGACTTCAGCTACGCAGACAAAACCCTGCTACAAATCTCAAGTTGGTTTGCAGGTCAATCCTTTGTCAGTTATTTGTGGACTGCAGCCCTAGCGAGCGTGCTGATCACCACTGTGGGCGGCGTATTTTTGTACGCACGAGGCCGTCTTGCTGCGCAAGCATCAGAGAACATAGCGCGAAACTTACGCGACGCACTCTATCGACGCTTACATCATCTAAGAGCTAGCTTCTACGACACAGCAGATACCGGCGACTTAGTACAACGTTGTAGTTCTGATATTGAAACTTTACGGGTATTTTTCGCAAGCGACGTGATCGAAATTGGCCGAGCGGTCATGCTGATCGTCTGCGTAGTGCCTGTACTTTTCAGTATCCATACCACCCTCGCATGGTACTCCCTGATCTTGATGCCGATTCTAGTCGTAGGTGCCTTCATATTTTTCAGCAAGGTAAAAGCCGCGTTTGAGGTCACCGATGCTTCTGAGGGAGCAATGACAGCGGGGCTACAGGAAAACCTCACGGGAATTCGAGTTGTGCGTGCGTTCGCACGTCAAGACCATGAAATAAGTAGATTCGCTGCAAAGAACGCCGATTTTCGTAACAAAAACAATCGTCTAATTCAGCTCATGGCGTACTACTGGAGTGTCTCTGACTTTTTCTCCATGGCTCAAATAGGCGTGGTACTTTTTATGGGCGCCTACTTCACACTACAGGGCAGTCTCACTATTGGTGAGCTGTTCATCTTCATGACTTGCGTAGCCATCGTTATATGGCCTGTACGCCAGCTAGGCCGGGTACTCACGGACACCGGCAAAGCAGTGATCTCGTTAGGTCGAGTTAACTACATACTGGAGGCCTATCCGGAGCCTGAGCAATGGCAGCCTACATTTGGTAGGGCACAGGGCGGGATCGACATCCGTGGATTAAGCTTTGCATATCCAACAACAAACAACGACGAACCCGTGCCCAAAGATGTTATTCAAGAGTTAGACATAGAAATTCCCGCTGGTGAGACGCTAGCCATTGTTGGTCCCCCAGGTAGTGGTAAAACCAGTCTGATCAGAGCACTGCTCAGATTCTATCCGTATAGAGGCAGCATTCGTCTCGATGGCCACGAAGTCTCGGAGCTGGACCGCTTCTGGTTGCGTTCGCAAATCGGCGTGGTCATGCAGGACCCGTTTTTGTATTCCCGTACCATTATCGCAAACCTAGTGGTCGGACGCCCTCATGCACGCCAAGATGAAATCTTTCAGGCGTGCGAAGAGGCAGCAATACTTGAATCTGTCCAAGCATTCCCAGACGGCTTTGATGAAATGGTAGGAGAACGAGGGGTTACCTTATCTGGCGGCCAGCGACAGCGCTTGGCACTCGCCCGCGCACTACTGAAGGACCCACCCATCTTGGTGCTGGACGATTCATTGTCTGCTATCGACACTGGCACAGAAAAGCTGATTTTAGATGCAATACGCAAACGTAAAGGCAAACACACCACCATCATCATAGCTCATCGACTCAGCTCGGTAGTCGACGCAGACCGTATCATGGTGATGGAGCACGGGCGATGTGTACAGCTTGGCACCCACGCGCAGCTTTGCGCTGAAGAAGGAACCTATCGACGCCTTTGTGAAATTCAGGGTGCGCTGGATGAATCTATTGCGGCGGATTTAACCTCAAACAACCTGACCGTTGAAGGTAGTTGAAATGTACGATGACGAAAATTTCGATGATGGGTTTGACGACAAAGACCTGGCCGCGAACCTTAACTTAAACTTGTGGCGCAAGCTCTTTGGCTACGCTAAAGGCTACCCGTTCGAACTGAAATGCTTAGCCGGTTTTGCTATTGCCACTGCCAGCGTAGAAGTCGCCTATCCCTTGTTAACCAAGGGGGTCATCGATGAAGTTGATAACGCATTAAAACATGGTACTCAACCTGAATTACTGCCTTGGGCACTGGGTTATATACTGTGCACCGTAATTATTGCGATATCCATTGGTGGTTTTATTTGGATGGCCGGAAAAATTCGCACACATATTGCGCACGACATCCGTAAAGATGGTTTTGATAACTTGCAACGGCTGTCTTTCAGTTTTTATGACTACCGGCCAGTCGGCTGGCTAATGGCTCGTATGACATCAGACTCAGAGCGCCTTTCCAACATATTAGCTTGGGGGTTCTTAGATTTAGTTTGGGGTTTCACCATGATGCTGGGTATCGCCGTGGCCATGTTTATCATGGACTGGAAGCTTGCACTAACGGTATTTTCAATCATGCCCGCACTAGCCTGGGTATCTGCGAAGTTCCAGCGTCGTATCCTGCGCAGTGCACGAGTCGTGCGATCTACGAACTCCCGCATCACCGC
>JAADHW010000220.1:0-9563 GCA_013151695.1 Gammaproteobacteria bacterium | reverse complement strand
AGCGATCATGGGGGTGTTGACAAGCAAGTCATTTGTGCGAGAAAAAGCAAACCAAAAGGAATTCAGTTTGCTTACCAATAAAATGCATAGCGCATCGGTAACTAACCTCACCCACGCCGCGGTCTATTTGCCCATTGTCATCACCATGGCGAGTTTAGCCACTGGCTTAGCCCTGGCGATCGGCGGCATGGACATGACCAGTGGTCTTATTCCTGTAAGCACTTTAATCGCATTCATGACCTATACCCGCCACTTTTTTGATCCGATTGAACAGCTGGGGCATTGGTTTGCTGAGATGCAAATGGCACAGGCTTCTGCTGAAAGAATTATCAGCTTGATAGAAGCAACTCCGCAGATTCAAGACTCGACTAGTGTGCGCGAAGCCGTTGCCATACAACAAAATAGAATTCAAAACGAAACGCGCTCATCGTCACGATATGCGCTCGACGGTGGCGACGCGCAGATAATGGAGATAGAGCTTGCCCAAGTGAGCTTTGCTTACAATCCAAAGAAAAGCGTACTCGACAATATTAATCTGTGTGTAAAACGAGGTGAGAGCATTGCTATTGTGGGTCCTACTGGCGGCGGCAAAAGCACCTTGGTAAATTTAGTATGTCGCTTCTACGAACCTACTTCCGGGCAAATATTGATCAATGGCCAAGACTACCGCCAACGAAGTTTGCAGTGGTTACAATCAAACATCGGTATGGTTTTGCAGAACGCGCACGTATTTTCTGGATCTATCATGGAAAACATTCGCTACGGACGTCTCAGCGCGACAGATGACGAAGTGATAACCGCCGCTAAGATTGCTGGCGCCGACGGCTTCATTAACGAATTGCCCAGAGGCTATCTAGCTGATGCTGGAGAGTCGGGAAGCCGCTTATCGGCGGGTCAAAAGCAACTGGTTTCTTTTGCCCGCGCGGTACTGGCCGACCCACAAGTCTTGGTCATGGATGAAGCAACTTCTTCTGTAGACACAGAAACAGAACAGCACATTCAACAGGGTATGCAGCGAGTCTTAGCCGGGCGCATCGCCTTCATCATCGCACACAGACTTTCAACCATCCGTAACGCAGACCGCATCATTGTCATTGAAGACGGCAAGATTACAGAACAAGGCAATCATCATCAGTTGATGAGTTTGAAGGGGCATTACCATGATCTTTACCGACAGCAAAGTTTGCAAGAGTCTAGCCAGCAACTGAACCCAGCACCCACGGGCTAAGGAGTACCAGGGGTTGCCTAACTGCGCGTAGCGATAAAATCCCAAAGGTGATCTGCGCCAAGGGATGCTAAATGTGCACCGAGTAAAGATTGCCAATAAAATTCATTGCCCCAACTATCGCGCCACGCCCAGCAGCGGCGCGAGAAATGGTGTAAGCGGTGTTCATGGGTAAACCCCATGGCACCGTGAATTTGATGCACCTGCTCTGCAACAATACCCACGGCTTCGCCCACACGCGCTTTGCTCGCTGCAACTTCAAAAACAAAGCGAGGGTCCCCTATGGCATCCACAGCCGCATCTGCAGCTCGCTTAGACGCCGCAACTTCGGCGGCGACAACCGCCAAACTATGTTGAATGGCCTGAAACTTACTGATGGTTCGACCAAACTGAGATCGTTCTGTGGCAAATTGCAGACCCAAGTCCAACAGCGTTTGCAGGCTACCCGCGATTAGATTAATTCGCGAAAGTGCCACCTGAGCATACGGGTCTGCTTGCACAGCCACAACTTGTTGGTTGGAACCCTGCAACGTATCCATAGGCTCGCCCGCCATATTGGTTGACGATTCTACAAGGTGCGGGTTTTGCACAAGAATAACCTCATTCGACCCCCGCGTTACCGCCGCCACCAAGCTGACACGTCTACCCCACACAACCTCATCAATTGTGAAACTGTCTGCACTGGAAGCTTGTGAATTATCACTGCGTAACTCGCCAATACCACAAATTTGTTGGTTAACGCCAGCCCAAGTATTGACTAACAAGGTGTCCGCAATAGGTGCTGGCACAGCATACCGACCACACAACTGGATAAACGCAAACAAGTCAGCAGGTACGGTTTCAGTACCAGGCGCGCCCAGCTGATTGAATCCATTTTCTACAATGATCTGCCACAAAGTTTCTGGGAAAACCCCGCGCTCCGCTTCATCAAGCAGCTTTTTGTCACAATGATCCGAAAACATTTTCTGCGCAGAATCAATAATCATCCGTCTGCTTTCGTTGAGTTCTTGATTCATCGCAACCCCAAGCCTCGGGCGATTACACCCCTCAGTATTTCTCGTGTCCCGCCTCTCAATGTAAACGAGGGAGTCAGCAGCATGGTCTCTTCATAGGTTTCGCGAAAAACATTGCTTAGTTTGTCAGTATCCAAGGCTAGCCTGGCAATTTCCGGCAACACTTTTTCAAAGCTATTGCCCAACTCTTTAACCAGAGCAGCTTCCACCCCGACATCCTGGTTTTCCTGATTCCCCTGCAACTGCAACATGCCAGCCACCGAAATCGACATGCGCCGCAATGTCATAATGTGAGACGCTATGCGCCCAATGGCAGCACATTGATGGGGTTGTGGCTTGGGTCCACAAGCTCGCACAAGTTCTACAAAGACGCGAAATGAAGAGAGAAATCGTTCTGGGCCACTGCGCTCGTAGGCAAGCTCAGAAGTAACTTGCTCCCAGCCACTACCGGGCTCACCTATAATACGATCTGCCGGAACCATGACATCTTCAAATACAACCTCGTTAAAGTCTTCACCACCAGCCATATTGGCAATGGGTCTGACCTGCGCTCCATCATTATGTAAATCAACAATGATTTGAGACAACCCCGCATGCCTAATTTCAGAAACGGCCGAAGTTCTCACCAAACAAATGATATAGCGATTGCGGTGGGCGTCAGTTGTCCAAATTTTTGTACCGTTAATTCGATAGCTGCCACCGTCTTTCACCGCGGTGGTGCGAACCGACGCCAAATCTGAACCCGTATCCGGCTCACTCATACCGATGGAGAAAAAATCCACTCCACTGGTGATGCCAGGCAGATATTTTTGCCGCTGTGCCTGGGTACCAAAGCGAAGCAGCAGTGGGCCACTCTGGCGATCAGCAATCCAGTGCGCACTCACAGGCGCTCCCGCAGCTAAAAGTTCTTCAGTAACAACATAACGTTCAAAAAAACTACGCTCTGCGCCACCATATTGCTTCGGCCAAGTCATCCCTATCCAACCTCGCAAGGCTAATTTGCGGCTGAATTCAACATCATAACCAGTAACAAAGTCTGAGTTGGGCTTGGGGAAATGGGCCGACTCCTCGGCGAGAAACTCTCTCACTTGAGCCCTCAACCGCTGCGTTTCTGGGGCTAAGCTGACGCGATCGAACTGCAACATGACTGACGTGCCTAGGTTGAAAAAACTACGTAAGAACCGTACTGCCCTGTGCGCTCAGATGCAATAATATAAGCCATTGCAACTAACTAAGCTGCCGGTGACCCCTACAGATATCAGCGAACATTTCAGCCCCATATTTTCCGATATCCGCGAACGTTCTTCGGTGGCTGAGACATTTATCGATCGAGACTTATACCGCGTCTACGTTGCCACATTGTGGTCCAACGTTGTGCTATCTCCAGCAGAGGTTGGACTCGAAGAAGAAGATCTACCAAAATTGCACGATATTCTATTGAAAGAAATGTCGGCAGCCCTTGGCGCCAAAGAAACGTTGCATGATCTTTTTCAATTCATAAGTGGCAAGGAGGGGGAGCGCGCAATGGCGCGAGCACGGCTCACTCAATCGCACAAAGATCTACTACAGTATTTTTCCAGCATGATACTAGACCCAGAAGGACACAAACGTTTCATGGACGATATTCGAGACCAGCAAAACCCCTAACCCAGCACATTGATCACAATCTGGCGTGTGCCTGGATGGTGCCGATGCTCCCACAAAAAAACCCCCTGCCAAGTACCTAACGCCAATACACCCTCCATCAGTGGGATGGACAAACTTACCGCCGTCAGCGCACCTTTGATATGAGCCGGCATATCATCAGGACCTTCCTGAGTATGTGTATAGAGGGGGTCATTCTCAGGTACGAGCCTGTTCATCCACTGCTCAAGATCGCGACACACCGCTGGATCAGCGTTTTCTTGTATTAATAAACTCGCCGAAGTATGGCGTATAAAAAGTGTGACCAATCCCTCACTAACAGCTGTCTCGTCAAGAACTTCCTGCACTTTGTGCGTGATGTCATAGAGTCCTTGCCGTTCGACAGTTACCTTGATGATAGCGTTCATGGATGACCTCTTTAGTAGTGCGCACGCATCACGAATATTGATATGACATCAAAAAAATGCGACTAATAACAACAATAGCCATTCCTGCACTTTTGCTCGCTGCGGGTAGCGTGATGGCGTGGATCTACCCGCATCAACCTATCATTCTAGCACCCTTACTGACAGCCATACTCAGCGCCAACTTGATCAAGCGTCGCGGGGCAGTGTTCATCGTGACGATGTTGGCATCACTAGGTCTCGCTGGCATTCATATCGCGGAACAAAAAATGCCCAACACCTCGCAAACCTTATGGTTTGTCGCCCTTTGGTTTACTGCAACCATACATACCTGGTTCGCACAACACTCCAAATTTGATATCAAAGAATTCAGAAATGCCTTACGCCAAGCACCTGCTGGGCTGCTGATCACCGATCTAACCGGCAAGATCATCACGGCCAACGACACCATGGCAAATTTACTCAAACAACAGCCAAACGATCTTATTGGTCAAACATTGCGAGAGCTTGTGGATCCTTACATTTGGAAACTCATCTCCCAACGCTCAGCAGACCTCGCCAGTGGACGCGCACTAGATATAGAATTTGATGTGGAGACCGATAGCGGTATCCAAGCCTTTCTCGGTCACGGCAAACTCGCCACCGACAGCAATGGCAAACCAAAGTACTACGTGGTGCAGGTTACCGATTTAACCCGCGAACAAGCTGCCGAACGTGCGCTGAACACTGCCTCACGCCAGCTAAAACGTATCCTTGCCAATTCGTCAGACATCGTGCTCGTGATCAATCATAAACTGCTCACCACCTTTGCCAATGATGCAGCCATTCACATTCTAGGTTCACCAACCACAGAACTACTGGGCAAGCCAGTCTATCAGCTCATCAAAGAAGCAGACCGGCGAAGTTTTATGCGGGCTATGGAGGGGTTTGCAAAGGAAAATCGCAAAGAAATTTCAGTAGATGATTTAACGCTTATGGGCAACAACGAAGTATCTTCCATCGCACGCATTGTTCGGCTGACAGATTCAGACAGGTCAGACTACGCCATCATCTGTCGGATGGCCCAGGCAGAGTTAAACGCAATTGAACGCAGTAAAGATTCTCAAGCACGCTTTTCACAAGTGTTTCACGGCAGCCCGGACGCAATCCTCATACTGCGCGCGCAGGATAATATGATTATCGATTTCAACGAGGGGTTTACTCGCTTGTTGGGTTTTGAACGGGAGGACGCCATTGGCGAGTCTGGATTTGATACTTTAATTTGGAACAATATCATCGAGCGAGACGCGGTAGTGGAGAGGCTACGCAACGACAGAGAGGTTCTCGACTACGAAACAACCTTGAAAACCACTACTGGAGCTAACGTACATGTGGAGATCTCTCTTCGCTACGTTGAAATAGACAGTGAGCTGTGCATTTTGTGCACCGGGCGAGATATTACCAAGCGCATATCGGCAGAAGCTGCATTGGTCGAGACCGAGGAAAAATTCGAAAAAGTATTTACTGAAAGCCCTGATGGCATGTTCATCTTTCGACAGTCGGACGGAGTTATTACCGATCTAAACAATGCTCTAATTCATCGCAGCGGATATACACGCGAAGACTTGATAGGACATTCTGTACTAGCAGAACACGCCTTCTTAGATTCCGAAGACATGTCCGCTACCCAAGCAGAATTTAATGCACACGGCATTGTTGCAAACAGAGCTGTCACATTCAGAACCAAACAAGGCAAGCCCGTGCCATCGCTTATTTCAGCGAGCAAACTTGAACTCAGTGGCGAAACTTACCTAATGGTCATCGCCAAAGACATCAGCAAGCAGCGGGCAACCGAAGAACGATTACGTCGTAGTGAAGAACGATTTCGAGGGATTTTTGAGAATGCACCCATCGGCATTATGCTGGTAGATATGCAGGGGAGAATATTCCAAGCTAATCGCACGGCAGCGGACATTCTGGCCTACGATGAGCAACAAATGTACGGCGTGCATGTTTCTCGCCTGGTCTCTTCGAAAGACCGCAAAGGCCTGAAGGATCGCCTCAGCCAACTGATTACCAGCTCAACAACAACCGACAAGTCCGAACGCCGGCTAATATGCCAAAACGATCTCGAAATATGGACAACATTTCATGTCGTGCTTCAACGCAACAGTAAAGGCGACCCACTATACTATATTGTTCAGATAGCCGATATTTCAGATATAAAGCGTAGCCAGCAGCGTATGGAACAAATGGCGTTCTACGACACGTTAACCAAACTTGCCAACAGACGCTTGTTTCAGGAGCGCCTAGTACAGACCTTAGAACAAACCAAAAGAACCGGACGCAATGCCGCCCTGTTGTACCTAGATCTGGACAATTTCAAACGTGTAAACGACACGTTGGGCCATCAAACCGGTGACCAATTACTACGAGAAGTGGCCGCACGGTTACAGCAGTGTGTGCGCAAAGAAGACACTGTAGCTAGACCTGGCGGTGATGAATTTACCATTCTACTAAATCAAGTAAACACGCCTTCTGATGCAGGAACGGTTGCCCAAAAAATACTCACCCGCCTGCGTGAACCTATACACGTGTCCGGACACCCCCTGATCGTCACAACCAGTATCGGCATTACCGTCATTCCAAGCGATAGCAGCGATCCAAACATCATCATGACCAACGCCGACCTTGCTATGTATAAAGCCAAGGAGCGTGGCCGTAACAACTTCCAGTTTTACAGCGAAGATCTCAATGCCAATGCAATAGATCGGCTAAGAACGGAATATGAAATCAGACAAGCGCTGGAACGCCAAGAATTTGAATTATTCTATCAGCCTAAAATATCCCTAAAAAATCACCAAATTGTGGGCGTTGAAAGCCTAGTGCGCTGGAACCACCCACAACGTGGCTTGCTGACACCGGATCAGTTTATCGAAATCGCCGAAGAAACCGGTACTATCATCGATCTAGGCACGTGGGTAATTGAAGAGTCCTGCCGCGCTTGCCGACGCCTGAGCGAAGTGCAGGGTCGACCCATCAACGTCGCGATCAATATCTCGCCGCGGCAATTTAGAGACCCCAACCTGGTTCGCACCGTACGGCGGAGTTTACGGGAGATGAAACTCGACCCTAATAATATCGAGTTAGAAATCACTGAAACCATGTTAATGCAAGATGTAGGCGCCGCTGAAGCCACGGTACAACGGTTGTCTGAGTTAGGTGTTAAAATGGCGATTGACGACTTTGGTACCGGCTATTCTTCACTAAACTACCTGAAGCGCTTCCCCATCGATACGGTCAAAGTTGATAAGAGTTTTGTCATGGATTTACCTGACAACAAAGATGATATGGCAATTACTATGGCTGTCATCGGTATGGCTCACCAATTAAATATGGAAGTTGTTGCTGAAGGAGTCGAAACGAGAGAACAGTTACAATTTCTCACAGATCAGAACTGCGAGTACGCACAAGGTTTCCTATTCAGCAAACCCCTACCGATGGATTCAGTGATTAAGCTGTTAGAGGACAACGTCAGCTTCATTCACCGCGCGTAATACCATTGATAGGCTGGCGCGAAGACATCTAGAACAATGCCCATATCGCTTTTGTTACGATCCTGAGCTGCAGGTCCTAGCGTTTTCGCTACCGTGTCGTAGGGCCACTTAACAAACTCACCGTTCGCTTTAATTACTCTCAAAGCAGACTGGTCTAATAACCCAATGTGATAGTCATACTCCAGCGGTACAACAGTGGGACCATTGAAAAGATCACCTCCCCAAAAGTCTTCTTCAGTACTCAACCCCAAAATCGAAAGCAAAGTACTTGGCAAACTGATACTTGAACCCATGCTGTCTACTCTTTGGGGTAATAAGCCCTCGGCATGCATCAATAGAGGGATACGAAAGCTCTCAGCTGGAATCAAGGCATCTCCTTTGGGTTGCAAGCCATGATCTGCAGCAATTACGAATAGCGTATCTTCATACCATGGCATCAAACGTGCCTGACGCATAAACTCGCCCAGCGCATAATCTGCGTAGGCCATGGCAAATTGAGTGGAACGAGCCGATTCAAACACCACCGCACCGGCCGGAAAATCATAAGGTCGGTGGTGAGAAACTGTCAACGTGCTCAAAAAGACCCGCTCTCGTTGATCTGTTAGGGTTGTCATTTCGTCTAAAATACGCGCAAACAATGCTTGATCTGAAACACCCCAACTCGTCTCAAAGACCCCACTGAAGTCCTCACGACTCCATATTTTCTCAAAACCGATGGCTTTCCAGTAGCTCGAGAAATTGGAAAAATCAGCCCAACCTCCATATAAAAAGACCGGATAGAAACCATGATGTGCTAGCGCCCTAGGCAAAGAAGGCAAGCTGTTGGTCTTGTCTCGTTGCGTGGTAGAAATTCCTGGCAAGGGGATAAAGCCATTTAACAAAGCTTCTAAGCCGCGCGTTGTTCTGCTGCCAGTGGCAAACAAGTTGGTAAACGAAACTGATTGAGCCTCCAAGGCCACAAAGTTTGGCAGGTACTTTGCTCGAGACTGGCTATTTTGCCAGGTTGGACCTGCGAAAGATTCTTCAATAATTAGAATCAGATGTTTCTTTGACGACAGCGACTTACGCACTTGTAGTAGTAGGGGCGAACTCGCAACATCTTCCCGATACCTTGGTGTTTTATGCTCGTGAAGCCACTCAACTTCGTCTTCTTGATAGCGGGCAGCTGAAAGAACGCCTAGGTAGCCGTTACTGACCAAACTATTTTCTACTCTGTTTACACCTTGGCCTACAGTGCCACCGATGAAAACCACCCCCAATGCGATTGCAACTGGGATACTAAACTCCAGTCGAGCATCTTTGCTTGGAGTCGGCCAGCCGACAATGCCCACAACGACCGCCACAACCAGAGCAAACGGCAGAATAAAGACAGACATGTAAAACTGTTCTTCGAGAAACAACACAACTTCTTTGGGGTAAGCCAGGTAATGAAAGACCAATCGGTCCAGTCGACCTTCAAATTCTACCCAGAAAAAAATCTCTGCTACAAACACAATCAACCAAACGGCTACCAACAATACAAATGTCGGCTTCAGGAGTTGCCGGTGAATTAATCCTGAGAATGCCAAAAGCCCTGCAATGAGAGCAAAAGACTGTAAGTCGTTAATGACACCCACGAGAAAACTGAAAACATCTACTGCCGAATCATCAAACGAAAAGTTGTAGGCAAAGTAAACCCTCAACGCGCTAGCACTGAGCAGCCATAGGCTAAGCCATCGAAACCAAAATTTGATCATGAACG
>JAADHW010000330.1 GCA_013151695.1 Gammaproteobacteria bacterium | reverse complement strand
CAGCCGGTAAGTAGGCTGACAAATGCAACTAGAGTTATAACGTATTTCACGCAGAATCCTTAATTAGGGGAACAAGGTTTGGGGGGGTAAAAGGTTTTAAGCCAAATAATCGAAGTATTGAGTGTTGAACCTATATGAAAATGAACCCTATCACACCATGAGCCATTGCTTGCGAGCGCCTACTTATGGCGGTTCTACCTAAGAAGCTTTCTTAGGTAGTAGTCGAAGCTAAAATACCGCCCCCCGCCGATGATGAGAAGCGCCATTAGCATGGCAAAATAAATCGCAGCAAATTCGATACCGCTGTTCAATTTCACAATGCCACCGCTACCGTTTAGATATCGATAGTTGCCATGTTCGCGCAATACGTCTTTAGCTCGAGCCAAACGCTTAGATGCTTCAATGGTGCGTTCGTTGACGTTGTAACACTTAATGTAACGCTCAAACACACTCGATTGCGCCATCGCATCGCTTTGCGGTATGCAGACGGCAGGGGGGCTTGAAGGTGCGATGGCAGGCCAGCCGTTACTCCAGTGCACTGAAGTGGCGGCGATGACCATGGTGAAGGCCAAGGGGATGGCCCACAAACGCGTGGCGAGCCCGAATAGGATGAAAATGCCGCCTAAAAATTCGGTCCAACCGGCCAAGAACCAAGACACGTCGGTAGGCAATATGCTGAGTGGGAAGGGTAACATGTCGGCTTGTAGCCAATTGGTACCGTTTATTTTCTCCCAACCGGCGCCGATCATAACCGGGGCGAGAATGAGGCGCAGAATAAGCGAAACAGCGCCATCTAGGTGACTCACCCAAAAAAATACACGATCATAGAGATCGCCTACTGTAGAAATTAGCTGGTTCATTGATATTCGCTCGCTGTTCGCGCCAAAGGTGATTTTATTAGACTCCACTTCGACAAAAGGTTCACGCAAGACTTTGTTACAGCTCACTGAACTCAAACACACCGCCGGGGCTGTTTTTGGCTGTGACATGTCGGCAGTTCTGTCCGGTGGTCAGCGTACAGCGATTGGGCAATCTCATGGCTTTGAAGATTGGCAGTTGTTGGCCGAAGTTTTGTCTGTGGTGCTTGTCCAAAGTAGCAAACGTGTCATCGCGATCAGTGGCAGCCAGGGTAGCGGCAAATCTACTTTCGCTAAAGTTCTCGTGGCCCAGCTTGGTCGCCAGGGTAAGCGAGCAGTAACCTTATCCCTCGACGATTTTTATCTGCCGAAATCTGAACGGCGCCAGTTGGCCAATGAGGTGCATCCGCTGCTGCAAACACGAGGTGTTCCCGGAACCCACGATAGTCAATGGTTGGCGCAGGTGTTGGATAGTTTTAATAGCGGATCGAAAACTCCATTGCGTTTACCAAAGTTTGATAAGGGTTTGGATGATCGCATTGATAGCATCACGTGTGATGCAGATATACTGGTATTGGAAGGGTGGTGTGTGGGTGTGGTACCGCAACCGCGAGGGCTGCTGATACAGCCTGTTAACGAGCTAGAGCAGGTAGAAGACAAAGATGGTGTGTGGCGCCGCTGGGTTAACGAACAAATTCAACAGCACTACTTACCACTCTGGTCGCAGATCGAATTCTGGCTGCATATACAAGTACCCAGTTTTGAACAGGTTTATCAATGGCGCAGCCAGCAGGAATTAGAGTTGCCCTCCGCGCAGCGCATGAGTACGCAGCAGCTGCAACGTTTTATTCAGCACTATGAACGCTTAACGCGATGGCTGTGGCGCAGCCCTGCGCAGGCTCCGGGGGCTTTGATTGTTCTTGGGGAAGACCATCGAGTGACGCAAGTCACGTTTTCTGCAAGCGACACGGCCGTATGGTAGGGGCGGCCCTGTCTTCAGATGGGTCGTCAGATGGGCGTTCAGATGGCGTTCAGTTGCCCATCGTATTATGGCCACATAATTGCAATGAGGCTCGATGATGTTAAATTCTAAAGTACGTAAATGGACAGCCCTAACCTTGCCGATCCTGCTTGCGCCTAGTTTGGCTTTGGGCGCTACCACTTATGATCGAGCCAAAGTTGTGAGCACTGTGCCGGTGTACGAAACCATTCAATACACGGTTCCAGTGGAAGCGTGTCGTAATGAGGAAGTCGCCTATGCTAACAACCAACGCCGCTCTTTCACCGGTCCAATTCTAGGTGCCATTATCGGTGGCGCACTAGGCAATGCGGTTGGCCACGGCAACAGTAATCGCAAGGTTGGTGCGGTTGTGGGCGCGGTGCTTGGTGGCTCGATAGGGGCAGATATTTCTCGTCGCAATTCTCGTCGCAATGGAGGCTACCCAAATGATGAAGTTCGTTATCGTACCGAGCGGGTATGTAATGTGAGTAGTGAAATTCGTGAAGAAGAGCGTTTAGCCGGGTACAACGTAAGTTACGTTTATGCCGGAGAAACCTACACGACGCATATGAACAGAGACCCAGGCGACAGCATCCGAGTTCGGGTTCGAGTTAGCCCAGCGCAATAGTTGGTTATTGGCTACAATGTATACGCGAATAAATACAGGCAGCGAAAGGTGCGCTAGATGAAAATGTTCTGCAATCTTTGCAAAAGAGACACAGCACATAATAAGCGAGGCAATAAACGACGGTTCAAAGCCGTAGTGTTGTCTGCATTGTTGATATTGGTCCAGGGATTGTTCGTATCCGCGAGTTATGCTCGAGGCGATCTTAAGGACATCACGCCAAAATCGAACTCAAGCAACTTTTTCAGCCCTGCCGCCGGTGGTGTTTCACTTCAGAAAGCCACCGCCATTGTGCGTAAAAGCACTGGCGGTAGAGTGTTGTCTGCGACTACAAATCATCGTAGCTCCGGTATCGAACACAGAGTGCGTGTATTGGTAGATGGTGAGCGTGTGATCACGGTTACTGTGGGTGCTAACGGACGTATAAAGGGTAGGAGATAATGCGCATCTTGATCGTTGAAGACGAAGAAAATATCAGGCAACAATTAGGTAAGCATCTCCAAGGTCAAGGTTTTGCCATCGACCTTGCGGCTGACGGTGAAGAAGGCTTGTACTACGGACGAGAATACGACTACGACGCCGCAGTGGTTGATTTGGGATTGCCCAAAATAGACGGCATAGACCTGATCACACGCCTGCGCAAAGAGAAGCGTTCTTTTCCGATCTTGGTGCTCACCGCGCGCGGACATTGGCAGGACAAAGTGCAGGGCTTGGAGGCGGGCGCAGACGACTATTTGGCCAAGCCTTTCCAAATGGAAGAGTTGGTTGCCCGACTGAACGCCTTGATCAGACGTACAGCAGGTTATGCATCGCCAGTTTTAAGCCAGGGCGATTTGCAATTGGATACTGCCAAAAAGGAAGTGCGGGTGAGTGGTGGTGCGGTTGAGTTGACCGCGTATGAATATAAAGTGCTGGAATACTTGATGCTCAATCCAGATCGAGTGGTATCAAAATCAGAACTCACAGACCATTTATATGATCAGGACTTTGATCGCGACAGTAATGTGATTGAAGTATTTGTTGGTCGCCTGCGCAAGAAAATTGTGCCAGTTGATTTAATACGCACCGTGCGAGGGCAAGGGTATCGCTTCGTAGCGGACAGCTAAGCTTGAGACACTCTATCCAAAACAGGCTGCTTGTCACTAGCACCTGTGTTCTTGGCATTTTCTTAGCCATTACTGGTTGGGTGTTAGATCGTTCATTTCAAACCAGTGTTATCACCGGTGCAGAAGAACAGCTACGTTTGGTGATATATTCACTTATGGGCTCGGTGGAAGAGCAGGGTGGGCAACTGTTGGTCAACAACAGTTTGTCTGAGCCTCGTCTAACCCAACCCGACTCCGGTTTATACGCAAAAGTGGCCGACGACCTCAGCCAGGATATCTGGCGTTCGCCGTCTGCGGTGACCACCAACGTTATGTTTCCACAGGTAGACGCTGAGCCAGGGGTCTTTGTTTTCTCTGAACTGGGTGGGTCTCATCCGCGATTTTTCTTAAGTTATACCGTAATTTGGGAAGGCGCGGATACAGAACAAGTCATCTTCAGCGCGGCCACAGACCAACAGCCGTTTCGGGTCAGCATCGCACAATTTCGTCGTAGCCTAGGGCTTGGATTGGGTGCAGGCACTTTGGTGTTCATATTGGCGCAACTGTTGGCACTGCGTTGGGGCCTTACGCCTTTGCGATCAATGGCGCAGGAAGTGCAAGCTTTAGAGTCTGGCGAACGCGAGGCGTTGAGTGGTGGTTATCCACGAGAACTACAAGGGCTTGCTGAAAATTTAGAAAAATTTGTTGAGCATGAAAAACGTAGCCGCAGTCGCTATCGAAACGCACTGGAAGATCTCGCCCACAGTCTAAAAACGCCTCTTGCGGTGGTTAGGAATTCACTGCTAGAGGTCACTTTAGATAAAGTGTTACTGGGTGAGCAGTTGGACAGAATGGAAACCACAGTCACCCACCAATTGAGCAAAGCCTCTGCCAGCGGACCTGCAACTGTGGGCAAGTCAGTGGTTTTAGCAGATGTGGCCGAACGTTTGTTAAGAGCTTTGGATAGAGCTTATGCAGACAGAGGTATTCAAGTCGATATTGAGCTCGATAAACAGGTTGTGGCTCGCGGTGATGAGCGAGACATGCTTGAAATATTAGGTAACTTGTTGGAGAACGCGTTTAAGTACACGCACAAAAAAGTACGTGTTGAAATATGTTGGGCGCAAAACGAGCAATATTCAAAAGTGCCCTGTGTCCTGATTGAAGACGATGGCCGTGGTATTCCGATAGAGCTGCGTGAAGATGTGCTAAATCGCGGCCATCGTTTGGATGAGCTTGAGTCTGGTCAGGGCATTGGCTTGGCGGTGGTTAATGAGCTAGTACAATTGTACGACGGTCGTCTAGAGATCGGCGACAGTGAGCTTGGTGGTGCAAAGGTGAGCGTCTACTTGGTGTAGGGGTCTTTTTTTGATTGTTCGAATTGCTTGCGTATCGCAGTAAAAAATCGTGATCGTAAAGCATCCGCGGCTTCATCTTTGGGTCCAGCCGTGCACCAACGTTTTAAAAGTGCCGTTGGATCTTGCTCGGTAGTGTTTCGTATGCCGGTGTTCATCATCTGAATTTGTAGCGCCATGCGTGCGTTTTGATCTTCTACTGGGCTCGGCAAATCGGCCACTACCTCCGCTTCGATGGTGAGCTTATGCCAATCTTCAGGTTCACTTTGTGCTGCAACGCGAAGTTCGAACCATGGATGTGGTGCCTCAATAGAAGTACCTGATTGCTCTGCTGAGCTAACCTGTTGATCCCAATTAGAAAGATCGATGATGTGTTGCGCTTGCTGGCGTTGCTTGTGAGAGGTGAGCGCGGTGCGGTAACGCTTTTCAATATTGGCGATGTCGCGGGTTAGATCGGCTGGAACGCGTAGCGCGTAGGGTAAGGTTCGGATGCCTGCTAAAAGGGTGCTCAATTCTTTCGCGGTTGTGGTGTTCTGCTCTATGGCAAGTTGGGTTTTGTTGCTGAAATCAAGTATTGCTTGTTCGAGTGTTTTTAGCTGCTGAGTATGGGCTTCTTTTTTGGCTTTAGTATCGGCATCTCGACTTGCGAAGACCTCGTCACATGCCTTGCGAAATTCTTTCCAAAGGCGTTGGTCTGCACTGCGCGGAACGGGTCCTACGCGTTGCCATTCTTGTTGTAAGTTTTTGGTTTCGTTGATGCGGGCTACGATATCGAGATTGCTGGTGAGTAGTGCACTAGCCCTTCCTACAATGTCACCCTTTGCTGCTGCATTGGCTGCCCATCTTGCTTTGAGTTGGCCGTGTAAGGTTTCCTGCAAGGTATCGAATTGTTGTTGGACTGGTTTGAGCCCTTGTCGGTCACAGGGGTGGAATTTGCGCCATTCGTCCCGTGCGGTCCGCAGTATTTTTTCTGCTGCTTTGAGGTCCGTATCCTGCCATTCAACAGTGTCCAGGTACGCTGCCAGTTGAGTGCTTAGTGCCTTTCTCGCTGCTAGGTTTTCAGCGCGAATTGATGCTTGATCTTTGTAGTAAGCCTTGCAGGGGGCGAAGGTTTGTTCCGCCAGGGTGTCGAATGCAAGTTGCTGATCGCGTTCTTCGCTACTCTTTGGATGGCCTAATTGGCGCCACTGATCTCTTATGGCGCGAATATGGTCAGCCAGTATTATGGGTTCAAGTTGTTGGTTGGCTAATTTTTCCAGTTCGGTGATGAGTTGTAGTCGTTTGGGCTGGGTGGCGAATTTTTGCCAGTCACGTAGTTCGTTCAGACGGCTACTCAACATGGCGATGGTGCGCTGTGTCTCGTGATCTACTGACGGGATTTGCTTAATCAAAGCGCGTACGCGCTTCATGTGTGCCAAGGACTGGCTATATTGTTGTTCCTCTAGGGTAGCAGACAACGTCGCAATTTCTGCCTCGAGCGCTTGCGCGGAATTGTTGATAGAGGTTTGCAGAGATGCAATTTCAACTTCTATTCTGCCAAGTTGTTTTTGAACGTCGGAAAGTATTCCAGGTGTTTGCAGATTATCAGGCCATGCCAGATTTTTAATCCGCTGCCGCCATCGACGCTGCCAGTCCTGGCGCGTCTTAAGTGCGCTGGTAGAAGGCACCTTGTCTTGGTTCGCCTTGTCTTGGTCAGAAAGAGCTGGGGGTGGCAGCATTTTTTCGGCACTGAAGGCTTCTAACCTTTGTGCTGCTCCCAGCCAATTTTGATAGCTGCGCGATACTCTTTCAAACGTTTGATGTTGAACAGACGTAGGTGATTGTGTGTCAGCTAAGCCCAACCATTGGCTGGTAATGTGTTCTCGGGTTTGAGCGAGCTCCTTTAAATTTTCATCCGCAGCAGGAGCGACGGTTAAGCGTGTGCTGAATTGTTCAAGCGCCCCGACCAACACCAGAAATGGATCCTCTTTTGGTGTGTCATCTAAGGTTACATTGTCCAGTGGACTTGCAGGTATGTGCAGATTGCCGGTCTCACCGCCCGCGCAGCGCACCGATTCAAGCAGCGTATCTGCTTCTTTTGCGTGTTGGTTGCGCATAGTTTTCAACTTCAACAATTTGTGTGTGTGTCGAAGCTGAGATTCGTGGTCAGCGGGATGAGTCTTTAGTGCTTTTGTTATAGAGGTGTCTAGTTCGGTCAAACGAGCGATCTTTTCGACACACTGTGCCTGACGCTGTTTCATGGTCTCTAATCGATCGCGCGCGTGTCGGTTACAAAATTTGTCGCGTCCTCTGGAAATCCGCTCTAAAGTTTGCAGGTCTGCTTCTTTTTCTAGCAATGGATGGTTAAGAATTTGCTCCCTTTGGTCTTTGCAGCGAATGGCCAGTTCAGCCAGCTGTGTCGCGTTGACTGCTAGCGGTAGAAGTTGAGCTAAATCATCACCGTTTGCATGTTTTAACCACACCTCGAACATGTCTTGAGGCAGAGGTGAAGGGTGTTGGCCACTCGCTCGCAAGTCTCGTAAGAGTGCAACTAAACGTGTTTGGGCAGCTGCTGCGAGCACATCATCTTGTAGACATGTCCGCACGGCTTCTAAGTTGGTTACCTTTTGCAATGCGGCCTTGCGTACGATGTCGTCAGCGTCATCTCGAAGCACTGTGAGTAAGATGGATTGTTGTTGCGGGTCAGTCGCGTCAAGCTCTGCTAAGGCCGTGAGCCTAATTTTAGAGTCTGGGTGAGTAAGCCGGCTACTTCTGCGCAACCAACGACGTAATATCATCGTCAGGTTCAATCCAGCGCGTTGTGAGAGCCATCGCACAGCGGCGCACTCGCCGTGTGCTTGCAGCCACAAAAAAAGAGGGTTTTGTCTGTGGTGGCAGTATAGTGCAGTGGCGTGATGTCGGTGTCTGCATGGGCGCCATCACAAAACGGCTGCCGCGCACTCTTGCCGCAGGCGCACCAAAAGTACTTTTTACCTTCGACAACCTCTACTGGGTAAGGCGATTTCTGTGGTATTTCAGGTCCTGACATTTAACTTCCTTATGTGCGGCTCTAGATGCGCGGTTCAAGATCCGCGGTTCAAGGTATGGTGGCGTCGATTCGCAACGGACCTATGAAAAGTCTCGCTGTTGCCACCAAGGGAAATATTCCGGCATTTCTGCAGAGACTTTGTCGGTAAATATTGCGGGGCGCTTTTCAAGAAAAGAGTTTATGCCTTCTTTAGCATCCGCTGACCGACCGCGGTGGTAAATTCCGCGTGAATCTATTTTGTGTGCTTCCATAGGGTGATCTGCCCCTAACATTTTCCACATCATGTGCCTGATTAGTGTGACAGATATCGGCGATGTATTGTCTCTTATTTCTTCCGCGATTCGCCGCGCCTCGGCTAATAAGGCGTCTTTTTCGTGGAGGCTCTTGACCAAGTTACCAGCTAGAGCTTCCTCTGCGGAAAATACTTTGCCGGAATAGCACCACTCTAAGGCTTGGCTGATGCCCACGACGCGAGGTAAGAAATAACTGGAGCATGCTTCGGGAACGATACCCCTGCGCGCGAATACGAAACCGAATTTCGCCACGTCTGCTGCTAAGCGAATGTCCATGGGCAAAGTCATGGTGATGCCAACACCCACCGCGGCACCATTTATGGCGGCAATGATAGGTTTCTTCAATTCGTAAATGCGCAGTGTCAAGAGACCGCCACCGTCTGGTTGTAGGCCGCCTTGTCGATCACTGCGCTTATCTGCATCAAAGGTTTTACTGCCCGAGGACAAATCAGCACCGGCGCAGAAACCTCGACCTGCGCCAGTAACGATAATGGCTCTTACCTCGTCGTCTGCATCGGCGCGGTCACAGGCATCTAGCATTTCGCTAAGCATTTCCCGGTTGAAAGCGTTCAGAGCTTCAGGGCGATTGAGCGTGATGGTAAGAATGCCATCCTCAACCGCATAGATAATTGTGTTGTAAGTCATTTTGATCCCCAATAGGTATTCAGTAGCTATGCCACCGTTGTAAAAGAACATGGTGCCTGTCTCTGAAATAATTTTCTACGTGGTAAAATTTTGCCTCCATGTTGACGAAGTATCCGAGTGAAGCCAAATTTGAGCGCTACAGACCAAGCTTTTGAACGCCAAGTAGTGAGGTTCGTGCAGCGCTATGGCCCCAAGGTGGACGAAAGTTGGCGCACCCGCGCGGTGCAACAAAGATGGCAAGCTAGGTTGACAGAGTATGGTTGGTCTGTGCCCAGTTGGCCCAAACAGTATGGTGGACCTGATTGGACGCCCACCCAAAAATACCTGTGGTATCGGACCTGTGCGCGCGCGATGTCTGGCTACGCAGAGCCTGATGCTATCGCGCGTGTAGGTCCTTTGTTGATTCAATGGGGGTCCCAAGCACAGCAAGATGAGTACCTAGCAGAAATAAGAACCTTCGCGCAGCAATGGTGTGTGGGTTATGTCGAGCCCATGGTTGGTACTGATTTGAGGTTGTTTTCGACCACTGTGGCTCACGATGGAGAAGGTTGGCACCTAAACGGTTGTAAGGTTGCGGTGTTTGATGCCCAGTATGCTGACAAAATGTGTTGTTTGGTGTGTCTTAAGGATCGTATGTCACGGGATGAATCTGGACAACGTTTCGCATTTGTCATTGTAGACATGCATAGCCCTGGGCTGACGCTTCATCGTCAACAAACCTTAGATGGAGAAAGCGTCTTTCGTGTTGAGTTCGAGCAGGTGCACCTGGCACCTAATTGTATTATTGGCCCGGTTGGTCATGGCGGGCAACATGCCGCGTTGATGGACACTCACTTATTTGGGGTTTTGGGTCGAAGCGGGGTAGTTGGCGCGCAACTGGAGTTGTTGCAACAGCAGATGCGGGGGCTTGCAGAAGAGGATGAGTTACAGCGTCGGGTTAGCGAGGCTGAAATCGAGTTGGTGGGTCTGGAAGCGTTGGAAATACGTTTTACCGATGCGCTTCAGCATAATCTACCAATGCCCTTCCCACTGACCTTGCTACGAATTCGTGCCTCACAGCTGGAAGAAAAAATGGGTACGCTACTGGTGGAGAGTTTCGGGTATTATGCGTTACCGTATCCGGACGAAATCACTTCTCACAACGAAAGTGAAATCGGACCAGAGCGCGTAAGCGGTGCAAAGGCTGCTTCGCGCAGTAGATTAGCCCAGTTGACCAAGTCTGCTTACATGGACACTTCACTGGATTTACAAGATCAGCTAGCACGGGTACTTAAGCTGTAGACACTTTATTGCCGTAGAAATTGACCAAGGGGTTATTGATGGATTTTTCATTTACAGAAGAACAAACGCTACTCGAAGATAGCGTGGCGCGTTATATGCAAAACGATTATTCGTTTGACGACCGCCAAAAAGCTGTGAAGTCTGAACTCGGGTTCAGTCAAGACAACTGGAACACGTTTGCGGAGCTTGGCTGGTTGGGGGTGCCCTTTGACGAAGCCAATGGTGGGTTTGGCGGTGGTGCTGTTGAATGCATGGTGATGTTGGAGAATTTTGGCAAGGCGCTGGTGGTAGAGCCCTATCTTGCCACGGTGGTGTTGGCTGGCGGTGCGATTAATCACGGTGGCTCGACGGAGCAAAAAGCCAAGTATCTACCGGGTATCATCGATGGCTCCAAACAGGCAGCCCTAGCCTACGTTGAACCTCAAGGTCGGTTTAACCTCGCAGACCTGGTTACCACGGCTAAAGCAGAAGGCGATGGCTACGTACTCAACGGCTACAAAGCAGTTGTGCTGAATGGCCCATCAGCAGATCTGTTGGTGGTGTCTGCGCGCACCAGTGGAGAGCAACGAGACCAAAAAGGCGTGTCTTTGTTTGTGGTTGATGCAAGCCAAACTGGGGTGACGCGTCGCGATTATCCCACTGTAGATGGGTTGCGTGCTTCAGAAATCACCTTTGAAAATGTCAAAGTGTCTGCGGACGATGTACTAGGTACCCCGGGTGAAGGTTTGGCGACTATTGAACAAGCGATAGACGAAGGCATTATGGCCGTTGGCGCAGAAGCGGTAGGTTGCATGGAAGTTTTGTACAAAGATACTGTTGAATACTGCAAAGTTAGGCAGCAGTTCGGTCAGCCCATCGGTAAATTTCAGGTTCTACAACATCGGATGGTCGACATGTTTATGGAGCATGAACAATCTAAGTCATTAATGTATATGGCCGCCATGCGTATGGATGAAGGTTATGGACCGCAAGCGCAAAAAGCTGTCAGCGCCTTTAAAGTTCAAGTAGGAAAGTCCGGGAAATTTGTCGGCCAAAACGCCGTGCAACTCCACGGTGGCATGGGCATGACTGACGAGTTGAATATTGGGCATTATTTCAAGCGCCTCACCATTGTGGATACATTGTTTGGCAACGTAGATTTTCACCTTAAGCGTTTTGGACAGTTGTAGTTAGACGATAAATAGCGGGAGGTTTAGCAGTGGCACGTTGGGATCAAGCATCTAAGCCTTCTATTCCAGATTGGTTTTGGGCCGCTATCGAAACGCAGCCAGAAAGCCGAACTGTTGAAGTTGAAGAATGTGATGTGGCCTATCGGTTTTATCCTTCAACGGGAAAGCCAGGCATGCTGTTTATCCACGGCATGAATGCGCATTCTCGTTGGTGGGATTTTATAGCGCCGCAGTTGTTAGATGAATACGAGATTGCCGCCATGGACCTTACTGGCATGGGCGACTCTGACTATCGGTACGCCTACGATTCACAAACTTATGCCCGGGAAATTGTAGCGGTGCTGGACGATGCAGGTTTCGATAGCCACTGTAGCGTGGTCGCGCATAGTTTTGGGGGTTACCAGGCAGTGCGGGCGGCAAACGACTTCCCCGATCGGTTTGCAAATCTCGTTCTGGTAGATTCAGGAATTCGTCATCCAGATGATCCACCGCCAGAACATGTGATGATGATGATGGGGCAGAACGCTAAGGTCTATCCAGACAAAGAAACCGCACTACAACGATTTCGTTTGCAACCGCCGCAGCCCTGCGCTAACGAATATATTTTGCAGTATATCGCGCGAAATTCTCTGCTGGCGGTTGAAGGTGGTGGCTGGGCTTGGAAGTTTGACGATGATCTTCCAACTGCGCTGCAAGACGCAGAGCGCAATGCCAAAGAATATGAAAATCTACATGTGAATTTGGGGCTCATTTACGGCCAGAACAGTGAGCTATTTTCACAACGCACCTTAGACTATATGCGGCAGCTTATACCTAACGAGTTTTCTGCCATTGGTATCGCGGATGCGCAGCATCATGTGTTCCTCGATCAGCCGCTTGAATTTGTCAAGCAACTCAGGTCACTCTGCGCTGAATTTTAGGAATTTCGCGACCTAATTACCAGCTCGATACGTCTGTTAATTTTGCGGTTAAGTTCGCTGTTGTTGGTGATGCGTGGACGAAATGGACCAAATGCTCGAGCTTGAAGCAAGCTTGGTTCGATACCTGCACTACTCAACGCATGCACCACCTTCAGGGCGCGCGCACTGGAAAGCTCCCAGTTGGTTGGGTAGCGTAGCGCCAGCTCGCCACGAATGGGCACATCATCTGTATGGCCTTCCACAATCACTTCATAGTCTTTGGAGGTGCCAAGGTTGCGGGCCAAGTTGTTGATCACTTTGCGACCTTCCTCGGACAAGATAGACGAACCAGAAGCAAACAAAATTTCGTTTTTTAAGATGACCGTTAGACTGTCCTGGGTCTGCTCCACTGAAATGTTATCCATGCCTTGGAGGTGTTGTTTGAGGTTTGCATAAACTGCTTGGGTCTTGGGGCGATAGCTGATTTCAAAGGTAATGTCGTTCAGATTTTTACCGAAAAACGCTAAAGTATTGTTGCGCTGAACCCACTCTCCTTGGCGGTTGCTGGTGTATTCAATAATTTCGTACTGATCCGGTAGTACCCAGGCGGCGGCAAAATTAGAGAAATCTCCGGGTGTATTCCAAATGCCAAAATGTTTGTTCTGCGCCATTTCACCGTTCCAGGTGGAAAGCTTGAAAACACCTTTGGAGTTGATGGTGACACTAGACTCTTCCGGCGCGAGTGTATTGATGTAGTCACCCTGACTGATCAGCGCGTAACTGCCTTGTTGAAAACGCAACAAGTTAGCGTCTTGAGACGATCGGTCGAATTTGTACTCGTTAGGATTAATGTAAAGATAACCTTGCAAGTCTTCAGCTTTATTGAAGAACACGGTATAGGTGTCGGCATCAGATCGTGTGGTTGCATAGTTGACATAGCGGTGGCCATCGCCAGCGATAAAGGTCACCGTTTCATAGCTGACCTGTGCCAGCGAGGTGGAGCTTACACCAGCCATGCAAAAAGCCAACGCCCACAGGCGTGCAGTATGGTAGTGGGTGGAAAACCCCATGCGGACCCCTCATCTGTTCTCTCAGTTCAGCGAATTTAGGGTAATGGAAAAAACTTTGCGTTTTTCAATCTTAGTTCTCGAAAAGAGCAGCCGGAACTGGCTTTTTGGGGATTAGTTGTCTAATAAATTGTCATAAGGCGTGCGTGGGTCTATATGGGTTTCATTGCCGATTTAAAATGAGCTTCTGTACTGTCACCACTAGGTTCTGGCAAACTAAGGCTCATTGAAACCAACTAAGTAGACCGCTTGCTTCCTGATTTTACATCCTATCTTGACGACCCTCGTGCGCA